>JAZGFQ010000321.1:0-3642 GCA_036479635.1 Arenicellales bacterium | reverse complement strand
ACGCTTCGTGCATCAAAACGCCTGGGCGTGGATGCGTATGATATTTCCATTGACCAAAATTCTTGATACTGGTCGGGTGCATGTATTGGAAGCCATCAGGACACCCTGATTCAATCGGCTCTCTCATTTCTCTTGCCATGTTACTAATCTCCGAGTAATTTGACCGGCGGCGCGATAAAGCAACCGCCTTAAATAATAGGGTTAATTAAGCAGCGTTTGCAGCTTCAACTTTACGGGCGTACCAAGCTTTCGCTTCTTCGTCCCAGCCGTCCATACGAACGTAAGAACATTGACGCGGCTCATCGACCATATTTGGATCAACATCGATACCAATTCCGTCAAGGAAGTTAACTAAGCCGATACGTTCGATCATCTCACCGCAACGCTCATGCTCAAGACCGTTATCAGCCCAGAAATCAATGATCTCTTCTGCTAACTCAACAATCTTCTCGTAATCGTCTTCATCGTTGAACTTCATGAAAGGTACAACAACCGTACCCATTAAATCACCGATTTTCAAAGAACGCTTACCACCGACTAAGATCGTAACACCGTGATCTTTACCAGGGTGAATCGCCTTAGGTACAACATTCATGCAATGCATAGAACGTACGCAGTTAGTCTCATCCGCAATCAATGAACCATCTTCGCCTAATGCCAAACTCTTCGTTGGGCAACGTGTGATGATGTTATCCATGATGTACTCACGGCCTTTCTCAGCAACATATGCTTTGAATTCTTCTTGATCAATCTGCTTGTGATCGCGCCATGTACCAATGATGGCCATGTCTGCACGCTCGATCGCATTTTGACAATCGTTCGGGCAACCTGAAATTTTGAACTTAAACTTATAAGGTAATGCTGGACGATGCACGTCATCAGTGAAGTTGTTCACTAATAAGCGGTGTAATTTATGCTCGTTTGCACAAGACATCTCACAACGTGCCGCACCCATACAAGACATTGCAGTACGAACACATGGGCCCGCGCCGCCTAAATCCCAACCATATTCATTGATCTCATCGAAGAAGTGCTGAACGCCTGCATCTTCGGTACCGATAAACATGATGTTACCTGTTTGACCGTGGAAGGTAACCAAACCAGAACCATGACGCTCCCAGCTATCGGCCAACTGACGTAACATATCAGTGGTATAGTGGTTGCCCGCAGGTGGCTGAACACGGATAGTATGGAATTGCTTAGACTCAGGGAAAGCATCGCCTACTTCAGAAAAGCGAGGAATGATACCGCCGCCATAACCGAAGACACTTAATGTACCGCCTTTCCAATAACCTTTGCGCGTTTCATATGAATGCTCCAATTGCCCTAATAAACCATTTGTTAGTTTATTGATGCGCTGATCTGGATGATCATCACGTAGACGCTTGATGCCGCTAATAAAACTTGGCCATGGGCCATTTTCTAGCTCATCAAGCATCGGGGTAGGATATTTATTGTCAGCCATGCTGTTCTCCTGTTTAAAATTCGTTATGTAAAGGCGGGTTTATCACGCCAATTAATATTGATAAAAATTTAATGCCAAATGCATTCTTAATTTACCAATGCGACGCAAGCGTGAAACCACACTTATAATTTGACAACGAAATTGTGCTTTTTTTTGACTCAAATACCCATTCTCCTGATGGGGTGGATATGTTTTTTGCGCCCTACCCGATAGGAATATAAGCGCTACCAACCTCTATATAAGTAAACCTTAACTTAAATTAAAAGAATATCATTAAAACCTTATATATAGGCGCTGAATGCCCCACCTAATCAGGCAGATAGCACCGTAACCTGCAAAACTGCATAATGCCCGCTGACAAACAATGAATAATAAGTGCTTGATTTTTTTCAGCATACCGCAATATTGTTATGAGAACGCTTACCCCACTCACCCTCTTTAAAATAAATAGACAATATTATGCTCTGGCTCAGTGAAATACTCATGGAACACCATGATTTAGAATCCTTTAGTGAACTTGAAGATAAAATTCGCGAAAAAGCACGGGCAGGTGAAATGTTCTTTCGTATTGATGTAAAACCACAATTCCCAGAAACCCCTGATAACTGGGAAGATAGGTTAGAAGCGGTTTTCACTTCACCCTAAAGCTAGGGTAAACGTAACGCACCTTATAATACACCCCACATATACACACTTACACACTCAATAAAGCATTATGGATTTCAACCAAACATTTGATTTCGGCTCTGAAACGGGCGAAGAATCGATTGATTCAACCGAAGCCTTAGAATCTAGGCTCAAAGCCATTCGCGAACGAATTATCAGCGAAAGCCAAGACCAAGGCAGTGATTTACTCAGTTTGGCGAAACTACGCCTAGACGAAGGGGAATTACTCAACGCTTTAGAGCGTGGCAACGAGGCATGGGAAATTTGCCGGCCCATCTTTGATTTATTCGTTGAATCAGAACAATGGGAATTAGCCGCCGAGACCTGCGACGTGTTATCGCAAACAGAGCATGAGCAACATTTAGTGGCATTGGCCAATGGCATTTGGCTGGCTGTGACTTTCCCTGTGGATGCCCAAGTCACGGTATCGCTCCTTCAATACGTCATTGATGATACGCCCGATCACTCCGATGGCGCAGCGGTTGCCGCCGCAGTATCAAACTATATAGTAGGTATGCGCGCAGATGACGACAGCCACAATGATTTAAGCTTTTTCACCACCCAAATGATGGGCAATGTTGCCAAGCGCCACAGCAACATCGATAACCAAGCGGCCTTTGATTTATGGGTGACGCGCCTAGAGCTAGACCAGCCCGATAAATTCTTAGGGCGTTTGCGTAATATTTTAGATGTGATGGCGCAAGATGGTTGGTGGGTAGACCGCGATGCTTTGCGTAACAGCCTGCCTGATTAGGCTCACTGCTTTCATTTAAGCCATATGTATTGGAAAGAAAAATCTGAAGAGAAAACCTTTGAAGTCACCGATGAGGTGATAGATTTAAGTTTTAAAATCAAGTGTAAATCTTTGCCGCTAGATCATGCTTGGGCGCTCTCTCATGCTTTAACGGAGGCTCAACCCTGGCTTAAAGGACATAAACATATCGCCATTCACCTGATTCATGGCGCAGGCTCAGCGAATGGTTGGATACGCCCGAACAACCCCGAAAATGAATTATTACATCTCTCTCGGCGCGCCCGCTTCACCTTACGCATTCATAAGGCGCAACTCAATCTGGCTGAAAGCCTAAACGGGCTTGAATTAAACATTGATGGCCACGCCTTATTAATCGAAAGCTTCAAATCACAATTACTCGTGCCGCAAGAAACCATTTTCTCGCGTTATGTCACCACGGAAGCTGAGTTTTCTGAAGATGATTTCTTAAACAGCTATGCCCCACAAATCGAAGCGCTAGGCATTAACATTAAAAAGATGATGGGCGGCATGCAGCATAATTTTCAAACCCCTAACGGCCCTTTAGCTACGCGCAGCCTAATGTTGGCGGATTTAGAAAAAGAAGAATCCATCATTCTGCAGCAACACGGGCTTGGCCAGCAGCAACTAATGGGTATGGGCATCTTCTTGCCACATAAAGGTATTTCTGCGGTGAAAGAAACCAGCGAAAGCTTGCCGATGATGCCTGAATGATGAATCTGTGGGTGTTTGAAGCGCC
>JAZGFQ010000320.1:0-5023 GCA_036479635.1 Arenicellales bacterium | reverse complement strand
GTTCTTTGGTGGAACCATCTTGTGCGTGCTTAAGCCGCATGCCCGTTACGCCCGCATCATCGCCCAATACTTCATCTAAATTATGATTCCATTCAATGGTGATGTTGCCGCCATTCTCTACGGTTTTTGCCATGAGTTGGTCGATTAAAATTGCCTCAGCGCGTAATTCATCACGGCGATGAACCAGCACGACTTCAGAGGCAATATTAGATAAATATAAGGCTTCTTCAACCGCAGTGTTACCGCCGCCAATGACCGCCACTTTCTGATTGCGATAGAAAAAACCATCGCAAGTGGCGCAGGCCGAGACACCTTTACCTTTAAACGCTTCTTCGGACTCTAAACCTAAATATTTGGCCGATGCGCCTGTGCAGATAATTAAGGCATCACAGCTATATTTGGCAGTATCGCCTTTTAACTGGTAAGGTTTTTGAGAAAAATCCACTTCAGTAATGCTGTCGAAAATTATTTTCGTATCAAAACGCTCTGCTTGTGCGAGCATTTTGGTCATCAATTCAGGGCCTTCAATGCCTTCAGCTTCGCCCGGCCAATTATCCACGTCGGTGGTGGTGGTGAGTTGCCCGCCTTGTTCTAACCCTGTGATTAATACGGGTTTTAAATTAGCGCGTGCGGCATAAATGGCCGCAGTGTAACCTGCTGGGCCAGAGCCAAGAATAAGAAGCGGGTGGTGTTGTACGTCAGACATCAGATAATTTAATTGAATATTTTAGAATATGAATATTGTACTGGGCTATGGAAGCCAACAACAGTGTTTTCTATGCTGCGATTTGGGTTAAACAATTCTAAGATCGGGCTCTGCACATGATAAAATCTGCGCCATTATAGATAAGCTAAACCTAATATATCACTGTGGCGAAAACCAAAAAAACCGCAAGTAAGGCAACGACCAAGGCAAGCAGCAAGGCACGTACTAAAGCCCCACAAAAAGCAAACAGTGTAGGCGGCCACACGTTGAGCCATATTATAAAAGAAGGTGGCTTGTATTTATTGCTGGCCATTGGCCTCTATTTATTTATTTGTCTAATTTCTTATTCGCAACAAGATCCTGGCCCTTATCAAATGGGCGCGCATGGGCCTGTTGAGAATTGGGGCGGGGCAGTGGGCGCTTGGATTGCAGATTTCATGTTCAATATTTTCGGCAAGATGGCGTATTTAGTCATCGTGCTCATCGGTGCGGCTGTCTGGCACTTGTTAGATGATAAAGATTTTCAAAACGAAGACTTAACCGCGACCATGATCATCTCCCCGATCATAGGTTTTGTTTTTGCCATGATTGGTGCCACAGCACTCGACAACCTATACATTCAAAATCCGCAAGCCTTGCCTTATGTCTCGGGCGGCATGTTGGGCGATTTAACCCGCCAAAGCATTTTGCCTAAGTTTGGTGTAGTGGGGTCCACCTTAATGGCGTTGGGTTTGTTTTTATCGGGCGTGACGATGGTGACGCGGCTATCTTGGTTTAAGTTAATGGATTGGCTGGGCACACAAGGTTTTGCCTTATGGGATAAAGCTAAGGCTAAATTCAGTGGTATCAGCGATGAAATTAAAGGTGCGCAGGAGCGCAAGCGCCGCACCGAATCAGTGAGCAGTATCCGCGAGAAAATCATCTCGAAAAAGCCGCCCAGAATTGCGCCTAAAATCAGTATCCCTAAACTGAGTAAGCGCGTTGAAGCTGAAAAGCAGATGCCTTTATTCACCTCTGAAACCAGTGGTGAGTTACCGCCTTTATCATTATTAGACCCTGTTCAGAAAAACCCCCACGGTTATTCTGAAGAAGAGCTTAAGATGATGTCGATCTTATTAGTGAAAAAGCTCAAAGATTTTAATATCGATATCACCGTTGAAACCGTGCAGCCTGGCCCTGTGATCACACGCTTTGAAATTGAGCTTGCACCCGGTATTAAAGCCAGCACCGTGGTGGGCTTAGCCAGAGATCTTGCGCGTGCTATTTCAGTGGTGAGCATTCGTGTGGTAGAAAATATTCCTGGCAAATCGGTGATGGGCATCGAGATTCCCAATCAATCTCGAGAGATTGTTTATTTATTGGAGTCTTTATCGTCCAGTGATTTCGAAAAACAAAAAGGCCCCTTACCGATTGCCTTAGGCAAAGATATCGCGGGTAATTCAGTGGTCACGGAGTTATCAAAAACCCCGCATTTATTGGTGGCGGGCACCACAGGCTCGGGTAAATCTGTGTGTATTAATACCCTGATTATGAGCTTGGTGTATAGCCGCACGCCTGAGCAAGTTCGCTTGATTATGGTTGACCCTAAAATGTTGGAGCTGTCTGTTTATGATGGTATTCCGCATTTACTTGCGCCAGTGGTGACGGATATGCGCAAAGCGGCGAATGCTTTGAAGTGGTGCATCGTTGAGATGGATCGGCGCTTTTTATTGATGGCGAAGATGGGCGTGCGTAATATCGGCGGCTATAACGATGATGTGAGCAAGGCAATCAAAGACGGTACACCCTTGAAAGATCCATTATTCGAAGCAGACCCACTGCGCCCAGAGCTTGAAGCGGAAGATTTAACCACCTTGCCGTATATCGTGGTGATCGTGGATGAGCTGGCAGATTTGATGATGATCACCAAGAAGAAAATCGAGGAAGTCATTATTCGAATCGCCCAGCGTGCGCGTGCGGCAGGCATACACTTAGTTTTAGCCACGCAGCGCCCCTCGGTGGATGTAGTAACTGGCTTGATCAAAGCGAACGTGCCGAGCCGAATTGCGTTTCAGGTGTCATCTCGTGCAGATTCTAGAACGGTGTTAGATCAAATGGGGGCAGAACAGTTATTAGGCCAAGGCGATATGCTTTATATGCCGCCGGGTACGGCTTATCCTATGCGCGTACACGGCGCGTTTGTCTCAGACGACGAGGTCAAAAAAGTGACTGAGCATTTACGCAATATGGGCGATCCGGTTTATATTGATGAGATCACCGAAGGCGATCCTACGGCTGAAAGCGGTGATGGTTCGACTTATGCTGGCGGAGATGACAGCGGTGGTAATGAAGCAGATGCCTTGTATGACCGCGCACTTTATTTCGTCACCAAAGAACGCAAAGCCTCTATTTCTGCGGTTCAGCGTTATTTACGCGTAGGCTATAATCGCGCAGCTAGGATGATCGAAACCATGGAGCAAGATGGCGTAGTGGGGCCGTTAGAGCACGGAAAGCGTGAGATTTTCGCACCGCCGCCGGTGGATATTGATTAATTATTTTTCACAATCAGGTGCAGGAATAATCAGCTGACTACCGTCGTGAAAATAGACGCTGATCTTTCCGCCAGCAGGAAGCTCTGGCGTATTTGGGTCAAATATTTTTGGATATATTTCTATAATCAGATGGCTGCTTTGGGAAACTTCAAGTGGATAGGGTTTATTGGTGTACAGTTTCACATTAATTGTTCCATAGGCGATAAAGCTTTCCCACTCACTTAAATTTGTGATTTCTATACTTTGAATGATAATGTCATTATTGATGGTAAATACTTTTGAAGTGGCTGAGGAGTGTGTAATGTGTGCAGCGGCACCGCAGTGCGTACGTGTGTAGATCTGAGTTAAAGCATCGGCCATTTTGGGTGATGTTTGTGCATGGGCGGGTAAGTGAATACTGCTAACAATAGGTGTAAGCCAACATGCTTTAAGCAAAGTTCTTTTATTCATTTTTTAAGTTGCAAGCCCAAGCTCCCTTTGCTTTTTCTTACTCAAACCTAAAGAAACTATGCGATGAGATTCCGTGATATTTAGCTTTAGCTCGTTTTCTTCTAATTCTGTCACATCATACTGCTGTATCCATTTCATCCCACGATTAGCGAAATACGGCGCTGGGCGATAGCCAGGCTCATCACTTAGAAAGTAAAAATCAGATTCAGAGGTCTTGAAGGTGAAGGCGGGTTTATCTTCCTTATCCCAACCGCCAATGGCAAACACTTTTCCACCCACTTTCCAAACATGCGCATTGCCCCATTGCATCACATAAGAAGTGGCTGTTAGGCTGCGACAAAATTCATTGAAGGCTTCATACGTCATGTTTTTCACTTTCATTCGCACAGCATTCATCTTTTAAAAACGTGATGATTTGGTCAAGCACGGTGTATTGTGGCAGGCAGAATAGGGTGCGTCCCGCTCTTTTCTGTACGACCAAACTAACAGAGCTAAGCTTAGCAATATGATGCGAAAGCGTAGAGTTGGGAATGTTTAATGCTTGTTGTAGGCTGCCAACAGGTAAGCCTTGCTTGCCTGATTTGACCAATAATCGAAATATTTTAAGCCGAACAGGGTGGCCTAATTCTTTAAGGGCTTTGGCAGTTTTATCTACATTCATATTTCGATAATACCAGAAATGTATTGACACTGTTCAAGTCTAAACTTATATTTCGACATTATTAGAAATATAGATTAAAAATTATGCCGCCAGAAACACTCATTTTATTAAAAGAAACAGGCGCTATGTTTGTTTACCTGTTCACACAGCTCACTTTTTTATTCTTGTTGATCAGCTATTTAGTGGGCGTATTACAGCACTATATTCCGCCCGAGAAAATCCGCAATATATTAAGTGCCAGAAACGGCAAGGGCTATGTGGTGGCCGCTGCATTAGGCGCGATTACACCATTTTGCTCTTGCTCCACGATTCCATTTTTAAAGGGTTTAATGCGCGCAGAAGCGGGCTTTGGGCCGATGATGGTGTTTTTATTCTCCAGCCCTTTATTAAACCCGATTGTCATCACCTTATTCGCGGTTACCTTCGGTTTTAAAGTGGCAGGTTTGTATTTTCTAATGGCGATGGGCGTGTCGATCATAGCGGGCTATTCTTTAGAAAAATTAGGCTTTGAGCGGTTCGTAAAGCCTATTCCTGTTCAAGAAAATTCAGGCAGTTGTTGTGGTACGTCTAAGCCTGTTTCAAAATGGCGTAAAATTTGGGATGAAGTCTGGTTAGATTTCAAAAAAGCTTTGCCGTATTTATTTGTAGGCGTGCTCTTTGGTGCGATTATTCACG
>JAZGFQ010000319.1:0-6633 GCA_036479635.1 Arenicellales bacterium | reverse complement strand
TAAAGGTTATCTAGCTTCAGCTGAACCAAGTTAACTGGCTGGTTTACTTCGCTTAAGGCTTTAATGCTCTGCGCATAATATGTTTTAGCCTGCTCAATATCACCTTTACCAAAATAAGCATCAGCTTGAAGCTCAGCTACACGCCCTTGCATTAAGGCAGAATCAGATTTCACGGCTGATAACAAACTAATCGCAGCATCTTGCTTGTTTTGCGCTAGATAGACCGTGGCCAAACGTAACTCAACCACCGATCGCATACCATCATCTGCGGCATCGCTTAACACTGCGTTTAATAATTGTTCAGCTTGCTCAAACTGCTCACTTTCAAGTGATTGCTTCGCCGCGGTTAAACGTGCAAGCTGTGCGTAAACGGTTGTGGCGTCTGATGCTAACAAAGCATTTAATGCTTCAGAGTCCTGCGGAGACTGCTCATACGTTGCATATAAACCCGCCACTTCTTTAGCGTGTTTGACTTTATAAGTGTTCCAGTAGTTATAGCCGACCACCATCGCAGTGCCTAAAACAATGCCTGCAATAATTGAACTGCCGTTATCTTTCCACCATGCTTTAGCGCGAGCTAAATCTTCATCTTCCGCTAATCCTAAATCAATTTCGTCGTTCATTTGTATTCTATAATATTGTTTTAATGTGTTCAGCAGCAGAGTCTAATGCCACTTCTTCAGTTTGAGTATGCTCGCGTAAAACTTTGATTTGCACCACACCACGCGCTAATTCATCTTCGCCCATAATCAGCGCCAAAGGCGCGCCGCTTAAATCGGCTTTCTTCAGCTGAGATTTCAGCTTACCCATGCCATGATTCATCGTCACGGTAATGCCTACATCACGCAAATTTTCTGCCAGCGTCATAGCGCTCGAATTAGCCGCATTATCCATGGTTATCAGATAAGCATCAACTGTATTCACGTTTAAATCATTGCCTTCTTCAATTAATAATTCAACCAACCGCTCCATACCCATTGCAAAACCGCAGGCAGGCGTTGAACGCCCACCTCGGCGCTCAACTAAATCATCATAACGCCCGCCCGCGCAGACCGTATTTTGCGCGCCAAGCTTTTCAGTTTTCCATTCGAACACTGTTGAGGTGTAATAATCTAAACCGCGCACTAAACTTGAATCAATGGTGTAAGAAATATTCGCGTCTTTTAATAACTGGCATAACTGCTCAAAATGTGCACGCGTATCATCATCAAGATAATCGGTAATCACAGGGGCATTTTTCAGTATCTCACGTGTTTGCGGTGCTTTACTGTCTAATATTCTTAAGGGATTGCTCTCTAATCGACGTACGCTATCGGCATCTAGTGCTGAGATATGCTGGCTAAGGTAATCGACTAAAGCCGTGCGATACCGCGCACGACAATCATCAGAACCCAGCGTATTAATATATAGTTTCACGTCTTGCACACCCAGTTTTTGCCAAATTCGCGCGCCCGCGAAAATGACTTCTGCATCGGCCTCAGGCCCTGCCCAACCCAGCGCTTCCATACCAAATTGTGAGAATTGTCGATATCGCCCTTTTTGTGGTCGCTCGCGCCTAAACATCGGCCCCATATACCAAAGCCGTGTTTGCGTGTTATGAAACAAACCATGTTGCACGCCTGAGCGTACAATACTCGCAGTATTCTCTGGGCGCATACACAATGCTTCACCGCCCGTATCTTCAAAGGCAAACATCTCCTTTTCGACGATATCAGTCTGCTCACCGATCGATTGCGTAAACAAAGCGGTTTTTTCTAAAATAGGCGTGCGGATTTCTGAATACGCATAAGCCTGCGCAATCTCACGCAAAGCCTGCTCAACAAACTGCCAATAAGGCGATGCCTCAGGCAAGAGATCATTCATGCCTTTAACTGACTGTAATTTACCGCTCATTGCTTAATGTTTATTTTAGGCTGTAGATTAAAATATGATTGCTCAGCATCAAAGTGCTTGCAGCACGTCACCTAGTTTAAAGCGTGCAAACAAGCCGCTATCGTGAGTTTTAAAGGGAACATCCTTGCCTTTATATTGCACTTTCACGCCCGATGGCGTGCCGATATACACATAAAAAGGTGGATTACCTTTTACCGTCACGACTGAGCCTGCTGTTTTAGTTTCATAAATAATACGCTTATTGCTTTTGTCTCGTACGTCTAGCCATGAGTCTTTAGTTAAACTTAAAACTAACTTTGTCACATCACCATTCGTTTGCGAAGAAGCTGTGCTTGGCGCCTCAGCTGAGGCTTTCACTTTAGCACCTTCTGTTAATAAGATAGGCTCAGTTTTAGCGATCGGCGGGACTGAGTTTGCGATGGTTTTAAGTTTTAAGGGCGTATTTACTTTATTAGCCTCTGAGCTTAAACCTTGATTAGACGCCATATTCAAACCTTGCTGAGCCGTGCTATTTGTAATCGTTGTGTTCGGCGCAACATTTGACAGCACTAAACCACTGGCTTTACGCTTATCTACATCGGCATTACCCACATCAGCAGGTGCAAGCTTAGCTACAGGTTCGTTCACTACGGTTTTAAGTTTAGGCTTTGATAGCTCAAGCGGCCGCAGAACCTGCGCTTTTTCCGTGCCTGTCAGTATTTGATGATTACCTGCCCCTGCATCCGCATCCTCGCCTTCGGCAGATAAGCTGCTTTGAGCGCCTGAATCATCTGATAATAACAAGTCAAAAAAGTTTTGTTGCCAAGCGTAATAACCGAACGCCGCCAAACTTGCGAGCAATAAGAAAACCAGTAACACGCCCCCTTTTTTGCTTTTATAGTGGTAAGCATTACTCACATCAACGCCTGTCGAAGCGGGCGTAACAATCTGTAAATTCTTTTTATTGGCTTCGATAGTGGATTCCATATCGATGCCAAGTAACCTGGCGTAACTGCGCCAATAGCCCAAAACATAGGTCGCACCTGGCAACTCATCGTATCGATCCGCTTCGATTGAACGCACGCTATCAGTCGCTAAATGCAAGGCTTCTGCCACCGCTTCGACTGACCATTCGTATTCCTCGCGCTTAGCCCGCAAAACACTGCCTGGCCCATAGTTTTGCTTCTGAGGTTCTATAATTTCTTCACTCACGTTTAAAATTGCTCCTTCGCTAGGGTGGTTTGCTTACTTTTAGGATAACGTAAGCGTAATTCATTAATATATTTATTTCGCTCAGCCGTATTATTTAATTTATCTTCTATTTGAGCGGCCAATAATAAGGCGTTAGATGATAATGTGTTTGTTGAAAAGTATCGCTGAACAAATGCACGTGCAGGCAAATATTGCTGGGTACTATATTTTAGATGTGCCATTGAAAGTAAGGCTTGGCGAACATTCGGACTTGCAATCAATACATCTGCGTAGGCGTGTTCAGCTTTTTCCAACTGATGGTTTGCTTCAAAACACCGCCCAAAGGCAAGCTGCATACCAACATGCGGCTCGGTTAAATTTGCTTGGGCATTATTTAATACGGCCAACCCTTCCGTCGGCGAACTAATTTTGCATAGAATAATCGCATAATCTGCCATAGCGTCGGTACTCTTTGCATCGAGCTTAACCGCGCGGGCAAGATAATTCTGCGCCAAACTTAAGTTCAAAGCCTGTGCCTCTACCAAGCCTAAGCCATGAAATGCACGGCTAGAGGTTTTATCCACTGCAATGGCTTTATCAAAATTAGCTCGCGCCACCTCAAATTGGCCGCGCTGCAAATAACTCATGCCCAAATCAACCAGAGCCTTGGCATGTTCAGCCTTTGGCCACGCGTTTTCATATTCAGGCGTGCTGGTGCAATTTGCCAAAGCAAACGTAGCGAGAAATAATGCGGTACGCAACATGGTTTTAGTGAACATTCACATTCACACTGGCTTTAAGGCGCGCAGAGCGCTTGGTTCTGTCGTCCACTTTACCCACCAATTGTCCACAGGCTGCATCAATATCATCTCCCCTCGTTTTACGCGTGACGGTGATGATACCATTTTGCATCAATATTTCTCTGAATGCATTCACGCGGCGCATGCTGGAGCGTTTATAAGCAACGCCCTCAACAGGGTTAAAAGGAATGAGGTTGACTTTAGACGGCACATCTTTCAACAATTTAGCCAGCTCTAATGCCTCGGCATCTGAATCATTCACGCCATCGAGCATTAAATATTCAAAGGTGATGCGCTCACGTGCCCTGCCCTCAACGTAATCTCGGCAGGCTTGCAATAACACTTCAATCGAATATTTCTTATTCAAAGGCACTAACTCATTACGCAGTTCATCGTTGGTGGCATGTAATGACACCGCCAAACTCACGGGTAATTCTTCAGCTAATCGCTTCATTCCCGGCACCACGCCTGCGGTGCTTAAGGTAATTCTACGCCGCGAAAGCCCATAGCCGAAATCATCTAATAAAATACGGATGGCTTTGGTCACTTCTGAAAAATTAAGCAAGGGCTCGCCCATGCCCATTAATACAATGTTGGTAATCGGGCGTGTATCTTTACCGCGTTTGGTTTCTTCATCTGAGTTTTGCGTGCGGGTTAAAGCACGGTTTTTTTCCAACTCACGCCAAGCCTGCCACACTTGCCCAACAATCTCGCCCGCGTTTAAATTACGGTTAAAACCTTGACGCGCGGTGGCGCAAAAGGTGCAATTCAAGCTACAGCCGACTTGCGAGGAAATGCATAAAGTGGCGCGGTCTTCTTCTGGAATCATCACCACTTCAATGCCGTTGCCATCGCTTAAGCGCATCAGCCATTTATGCGTGCCATCCGCCGCTACTTGGGTTTGCTCAATTTTAGGCAGATCAATCTGAGTTTCATCCTTTAAACGCTGGCGTAAGCCTTTGCTTAAATTATTCATCTCATCGTAATCGATGATAAATTGCTGGTGTAGCCACTTAAATATCTGATTGGCACGAAATGGTTTCTCGCCAATCGACTCAAAATACGCCCCCATCTCTGCTCTATCTAAGGCAAGCAGATTGGTTTTGTTGACGTTAGCGGTTTCTTGAGTCATTTGTTTATAACGTTTATTCAACGCGGCAAAAAATGCCGCGTTTCAAACGCTTATTAAGCACGCGGGCAGATTTCATCATCAGAGAAGAAATAAGCAATTTCAGTTGCAGCCGTTTCAGGTGCATCAGAACCATGTACAGAGTTTGCTTCTAAGCTTTCAGCGAAATCAGCGCGAATCGTGCCTGCATCGGCATCCGCAGGGTTGGTTGCGCCCATCACTTCACGGTTCTTAAGAATTGCGTTCTCGCCTTCTAATACCTGAACCATCACGGGGCCAGAAATCATATAAGCGACTAATTCGCCGTAAAATGGGCGTTCTTTGTGTACTTCATAAAAGCCGCCTGCTTGGGCTTCATCCATGTGGATCATTTTTGATGCGATCACGCGTAAACCCGCTTTTTCAAAACGGCTGTAAATTTGACCAATTAAATCGCGCTTTACCGCGTCAGGTTTAACAATAGAAAATGTGCGTTCAATCGCCATGTCTAGACTCCAAAAATAGATAATAAAATGAATAAACACTAAAAGCGGTTTCAATCTAAATAGATCAAAATCTTAAGCTTTTAGCAAAAAATAATTGAGCCGCGTATTCTATGCGCCTAGCGCTAGTTTTCCAACTAAACTTTGCCCTTCAATCGCCGTGATTTCAACGTGGCTCCACTGGCCCTTCTCTAAATTTACTGCCTCTGTCCCTGCGAGCATCACCGGAAAATAATCATCACAGCGCACGCGCACCTTTTCGAGCAGGTTTTCAGGTGCATCTGAGCCTTCAATAATCACCCGCTGGTAGCTACCAATGCGTGCTTTAGCTTGTTTCTGCCAAACTTGCTTGCCCAGTTCACGCACTAACTTAGCGCGGCGCTTTTTCTCAGCGTTATCAAGCTGTTTAGGAATCTTGGCCGCAGGCGTGCCTTCACGGTTGGAATACGGGAAAACGTGCGGGTAAGCTATGCCTAAATCTTCAATCGCGCTTAAGGTATCGGCAAAATGCGCTTCGGTTTCGGTAGGAAACCCAACTAAAACATCCGCACTCAAAACTAAATCTGGCATCGCTTCACGCAACTTGGCCACGCGGTCATAAATTAATTCACGATGCGCGCGGCGCTTCATGCGCTTTAAAATCAAAGTATTCGCACTTTGCATGGATAAATGTACTTGCGAGCAAATCTGCTCAGAGTTGCCCATCAAGGTGATCAATTCATCTGAAATATGAAAAGGATCAATCGAGCTGATACGGATACGGCAATCTAAATCTAATGCCAGCATTGCGCGCAACAGACTCACTAAGGTTTGCCCTTCATCAAGATCACCGCCATACGCGCCTAAATCAACACCGCAAATCACTACTTCTTTAAAGCCTTGCTCAACTATTTTTTCAAACTGCGTCAACACGGTTTCAATGGGAAAAGAAGTGCTCGCACCCCGCGCTACATGAATAATGCAAAAAGTGCAGGCTTGATCACAGCCTTGCTGAATTTGAATAAATGCACGTGATTGCGACTCATAACCACCCAACACATCTTGCGGCACGGCTAAGGCGCCATCCAACTCAGGGCGCAATAATATCTTTTCGCCCAAGCCATTATTCATGCCATTCTTTAGGGCGTGGTTGTTTAAACGCTCAATGATAAGGTCAGGC
>JAZGFQ010000318.1:0-5074 GCA_036479635.1 Arenicellales bacterium | reverse complement strand
CCTTCGGCGATGGGAACGGCGAGTTAATCTACTTCATCAATTTGCCGCCATCCCCAAAGGGGATGGGAACAAATCGTTGAAGCGTACACTTCGCTTTGCGAAGCTTAACGCCCTTTGGTAATATGATTCATAAATTAAAATTTATATACCACATTTCGTCGGGTGACGCTTAACTCGCCGTTATATTTTCAATAGTGAAAACTTACAATGAGTCAAATTAGGCTAGTAAAGCAAAAAGATGATACGGGTTGTGGTATAGCTTGCGCTGCAATGGTTGCAAATTGCAGCTATGAGAAAGCTAAAAGAATGCTCATGAAGCAAGAAGGATGGAAAAAACTGAACAGAAAGGTGTATACAAGAGCAAGGCATATAAAACCACTGCTGAACAAATTAGGCCTAAAATGTGAGATAAAAAAATCCAAATCTTGGAAAGATTATGATGGATTATCAATCGTTGGAGTTAACTCTGATGAAGACGGCTATTTCCACTGGGTGGTTGTAATTAAAGACAAAAAGCATTTTCTAATCATAGACCCAAGTAAAGGCGAAATTTTTAATGGAGCTAAACGCACAAAGAAAAAATTTATTCATCGGAAATCAAGTATGTATATTTCAATTTCAAGCTCCGTATCAAACATCAAAATATAACAAATCGCTCGTGTGGGACTTTCGTTGCTTCGCGCCTCAAGCCCCACAGCTCAACCGTTAATCTACTTCATCAATCTGACTATAAACCTATACTTTAAAATGGGCTTTACATCACACTGAGCTAAGGCAGATATACGTGCAAAATCAAGGAAAATCAAGGGATCGGCCAGCATGATCTGCATAGCCTTCGCTCTCCTTGGTTATTAAAACAAACATTGTCATTAATCTAAACAGGTGCTATAAACAGGTCTTTATATTTCTTGGTCCTTTATCATGCAACCAAAGTTCTCTGAAGATGTAGTTCCTTTATCTGACTTAAAGGTAAACCCTGGTAAAATAATCAATAGAGCAAAAGATACACATCGCCCCATTCTTTTAACAAGTCGTGGTAGAGGTATCGCCGTTGTGCAAGGGCTTGACGAATATGAAAAAATAGCAGAAGAAAATGAATTTATAAAAGCAGTCGCTCAAGGTTTGCTCGATATTCGAGAAGAAAAACAATTTGAATTGAGTGAAGTAAAAAATAAATTAGGCCTCTCTTAAATGAAGGTGTTTTTTTCAGAGTCCGCGCTATCGGATTTAGAAGAAATAAAAAAGTATTATCTAAGTGAGGGCGTTCCTCATGTAGGGGAGCGTTTTATTGTATCTATTATTGAGCATGCTGAAACTTTACAGGATAACCCTGATATAGGAAGGATGGTTCCAGAATTTCAAGAATCAAATATTCGAGAACTAATACATCCTCCCTTTCGTATTGTGTATTTACGGGAAAGTAGTTCAATTCATGTTATCAGGGTATGGCGTAAGTGAGAGGCTTCTCAAACTTGACAATAAATAAGAGTTCGGGCGACACGATACTTAACGCATCAAGTAAAGAAATCAAACCTAACATTGTCGCGTCACAATAACTGAGAAGCACACGATAGGTCAATTAGCAATGGTTGCTCCTCCTAATTAACACCCCACCTTTTCGCTTACAAAACAAATTTTTTCAAGCTTAGGTAATTTTCATGAGGCAGATCATCGCCATCACGAGCCTTTACTATGATACTCTGTATGTTTAATCTTAAACCCCATAAAGGCATACGCACATGGCAGACAACAAAACCAATAAAGTTAAAAACAAAGATTACGAAGCCGAGCTTTACCGGCTTCAAGTAGAGCTGGTAAAACTGCAAGAATGGATCAAACAAAGCGGTGAGCGCGTGGTGGTGATATTCGAAGGCCGTGATGCGGCCGGTAAAGGCGGCGTGATTAAGCGTATTATGCAGCACTTAAACCCACGGGCGGCCAAAGTGGTGGCCTTGCCTGCCCCCACTGAACGCGAGCAAACGCAATGGTATTTCCAGCGTTATGTGGCACATTTACCAGCCGCAGGTGAAATGGTGTTGCTTGATCGCTCTTGGTATAACCGTGCAGGCGTTGAACGCGTGATGGGTTTTTGCACCGATGAAGAATATCAAGATTTCATGCGCGCCTGCCCTGAATTTGAGCGCATGTTGATTCGCAGCGGTATTCGCGTGATTAAATATTGGTTCTCGATTGGCGATGAAGAACAAGAAAAACGTTTCCAAGATCGCGTAAACACTCCTACTAAGCGCTGGAAGCTTAGCCCGATGGATTTAGAATCTCGCGACCGTTGGCAGGATTATTCCAAAGCCAAAGATGCGATGTTTAGCTACACAGATACCAAGCAATGCCCTTGGTATGTGGTCAATGCAGATGTTAAAAAGCACGCGCGCCTAAACGCGATCACACACTTTTTATCGCTATTTGATTACGAAGATTTAACCCCAAAGAAAATATCTCTGCCTAAGCGCAGTGGCTCACAAAAAGATTATGTGCGCTCGCCGATGGATGAGCAAACCTTTGTGCCAGAGATTTACCCTAAGGGTTAATCAACGCTAGATCAATCAACACCGCGCTTTGCGAGTACATACGCCAGCTCATGCAAGCCTGTTGGGTGCGTCACTGCCTCTTCAGGTGTGCTCCATTGCCAATGCGTATCAGAAAATAAACTTTGCATTTGAGGTAAATCACAATGATAAGGCGGCCCGCCTTCTCGGTTAGTTTGCATGAATAAAGCGAATAACTGGCCTTGTGGTTTTAACCATGCTCTGAGCTGTTGTTCATATTCCAACCAATGCTCAGGCACTATGGCGCACAAGCTGGTTTGCTCATAGATGGCATCGAACGGCGCGCCCTGCCAGTTCAGAACATCCGCCTGAATCACTTCGGCAGATAAACTCTGTTCTTTAAGCTGTGCGTTTAAGTTCTTCACGGGCGTGGGCGCAATATCCAGCGCAACCACCTCAAAACCTGCCTTGGCTAGGGTAATAACTTCGTAACCATTACCACAGCCGGGCACTAAGATTCTACAGGGTGTTAAAGCCTTACTTTTGAGCCAGCTTAATAACTGCAGGCTAGTGCTGCCCCTATCCCAGCCTGTTTTGTTTTCTTGGTAACGGTTTTCCCATTGTGTTTCAGGTGTGTTGTTCATATTTTATTCTAATTTAATTAACCTAGCTGTTTGCGATGTATTTAGGTGGTCGGCGGAAACGTACCATCTTGCATTTCTTGATAAGTGCGTGCGATTTCTGCGCGTGTATTCATCACAAACGGCCCTGCGCGGGCAATCGGTTCATTGTTTTCTTGCCCAGCGATCAATAACAAGCGCGCACTTGAATCAGCGCGCAAATTTAGATGTTCGCCTTTGCTCAGCACCGCTAATTTAGGCGCAATCATTGCTTGAGGCGCATCTTCTGAGACCAGTTCTAATGCGCCTTCAAACACATAAATCATCGCGCTGTGCGCTTCGGGCAGCGTTAAACTTAGCTCGCCTTCGTTTAATTGAATATCAGCATAAATCGGCTGGCGACTGATGTGCTTAACCGCGCCTTGTTGGCCGAGTAACTCACCGCTGATAAGGCGAATTTCGTGGCCTTCATGCTCAAAGCACGGAATATCTTTAGCTTTGTATTCTTGATAAGCCGCTTTACTCATTTTATCTTTAGCGGGCAAATTCACCCACAGCTGAAAGCCATCTAGCTTGCCATCACTCAACTCAGGCATTTCTTCATGCATGATGCCTCTGCCTGCGCGCATCCATTGCACATCGCCCGCTTCAATCACCCCGCTGCGCCCTGTGCTATCAGCATGGCGCATCCGCCCTTTCAGCATATACGTCACCGTTTCAATGCCGCGGTGCGGGTGCATGGGAAAGCCTGCAATGTAATCATCGGGATTATCTGAACCAAAGTGATCTAGCAGCATGAATGGGTCAACATGATCAAAACCTGCCACTGGAAAGAAACGTTTAAGCTTTACGCCTGCACCGTCTTGTGCCAGCATAGGCGCATGTAGCGTCATTATTTTTCTGTTCATTTTTTATTCCGTAGATTCAAAAAGTAAAAGCGAGATTGCCGCGCCGCTTCGCGCCTCGAAATGACCCAGAGTATTTATGAAGCACCTTAAATTCCTAAAAAATCATGATGCGCTAATGGCTGCGCGATGATGCGCCACCGTCCAATCTTGTCGATGCCCCAACGGCACAATACCATAAGGGTTAAAGGATCGGTGACTGTTGTAATAGTGACGCTTGATGTGAGCCATATTAATGGTTTCAGCAATGCCACCTTGTTGATACAAATCCAACAAATAGCCATACAAGGCATCGTATTCCTTAATGAGTTGAATATTGCATTTGAAATGCGTGTGATACACCGCATCAAAGCGAACCAGCGTGGTGAATAAGCGCCAATCTGCTTCGGTGATCTGCTCGCCGACTAAATAGCGTTGCTTGCTCAAGCGTTGCTCCAAACGATCTAGCGCCGCAAATAAAGCCATCGAGCTTTGCTCGTGCGCCGCTTGCGTGGTAGCGAAGCCCGTTTTATAAACACCATTATTGATGTTGTGATAAACAAATGCATTCACTTCATCAATTTGCGCGCGCAGGGCTTTGGGGTAGAAATCTTGCGCAATGCCCGTGATGCCATCAAACGCTGAATTAAACATACGAATGATGTCAGCAGATTCATTATTGACGATGCACTGTTGCTGCTTATCCCACAACACTGGCACAGTAATATTACCCTGATAACTGGCATCACTTTGCGCGTAAGCCTCACGCATCAAAGTAAAGTTATTCAAGGTGTCGCCCGTTGTGCCGTAAAGCGCCTTAGAGTCGTCATCATGCTCGAACGTCCAGCCCTGACCGAACATATCTGGGTGAACGACACTCATGGAAATCAACGGTACTAAGCCTTTTAGCGCACGAAAAATAGTGGTGCGATGTGCCCACGGGCAGGCCAAGGAAACGTATAGATGATACCGCCCTGCTTCAGCCTTAAAGCCCGTCTCGCCCTTAGCCGTAACCCAATGGCGAAATTGGGATTCTTTACGTTGATACTTGCCCTGCTGAATGCTG
>JAZGFQ010000317.1:0-4465 GCA_036479635.1 Arenicellales bacterium | reverse complement strand
ATTATTTGCTCTAATGATAACGGGCCTACCGAGGATACGATTAACTTAACGGCGGATATTATTCTAACAGGCGGCGCGACCGCATCGCCTACTGGCTTGTATTTGTTTGAAGGGCAAAATGGCACGCCGCCCATTACAGGCGCTTTAAACATTAATGGTTTCGGTTACAGCATTAAACGGGATGCTAGTTTTAGTTGTGGTGGTTCGACATTGGCCGAACAATTCAGGTTATTACATGCAGCGACGGGCAGTACTTTAAGCATCGATAGCTTGGGCTTAGAAAATGGCTGTTTGCTAGCAGACCCAGCTCATGGTGCTGCTATCCGTAGCAAAGGTGTTCTAACGGTGAGAAACAGTACGTTGAGCAACAATTACGCCAATGGTAATGGTGGTGCGTTATATGTCTCAGGGCCGAATAACATCATTGAAAACACGACTTTTTCTGGTAATGATGCAACTGTAGGAGGGGGCGTATATTCTGCTGATTCTCCCACCACATTATCAAACAATACATTTTATGGGAATGCATCTGGCCTAGGTGGCGGATTAGCGAGCGTTAATTCAACGTTAAACTTACATAATAATATTTTTGCGGCATCAACAGGCGATGATTGCTACATCCCCAGTGGAGCGATCACTGCCAATAATAATCTCAGCGATGGCGCTTGCAACGGAACAATCACAGCGCCGACAAACATCAGCCCCAACTTAGCGCTTAACGGCTGTGTAGCAAGTGGTGTGATTAGCTGCACCACCACCCATGCAGTTTTGCAGGGTAGTAATGCGATCAATGCTTCAGGTGTGGGTGCCACCACTAAAGATCAACGCCATCTTGATGCGTTTGCAATACGAGATATCGGGGCTTATGAATATCGGTTTAGTTATGCCGATTGTGATAGTCAGCATCAACAAGATGGTTTTAGTGTCTTCGTCGCCAATGCGGCACGCTTACAAGAGGCTATTATTTGCTCAAATGAAAATGGCCCGTTAACGGATACGATTAATATTTTCGAAGACATTAGCTTAACCGGAAACGTGACGACACTTCCCGCACACCTTAGCCCTACGGGTATCTTTGCAGGTTTAGGTAAAAATGGTACACCTGTGATTACAGGGGCATTAATTTTAGAGGGCGCTGGAAATACATTATCAAGATTGAACACATTGGCGTGTGACCGAGCGAGTGATACGGATGTAGGCGAGTTCAGATTAATACAAGTTGCTGATACGGCTAATGTACAGATCATAAACCTAGGCTTAGAATACGGTTGTGCAGATGCACCGAGTTACCCTGAGAATCAAGGTGGGGCGATTTATTCAACAGGCGAGCTATCAATCACTAACAGCACCTTAGCCCATAACTATGGCGGCCATGGTGGCGGTGTTTCTACCGAAGGTGATCTGTTATCGACAAACAGCACCTTTTCTCAGAACAGCTCAATCACGGGCGCAGGTGTTTATATTGGTGCTGTAGACCCAACCGTTGTGCATTTAAGGAACAATACATTTTTTGAAAATGTTGCGACGCCGGAAATAGGTGCAAGTATCTATAGTCATCACTCGCCAGTCGCTTTCACTATGCAGAATTCGTTGATCAAACCAGCCGATGAGCTATTTCAGGAAAGTTGTATCATTTTGACTGATCCGGGCACGACATCTACGGGCAATAATAACCTAGCGCTTGATTCTGGCACGGGGCTATATCTTGGTTGTCCAGGGGTGACGGGCACCGCGACATTGTCTGATGTTGATACATTGCTTTCCAATAATGGCTGTGTAGATTCTACGACTAACGGCGGCGATTGCACCAGAACCCATGCTTTGCTCCATTTCGGTAGCGCAATTGATGCTGCAGGCGCTGGCGCAACAGTTGAAGATCAACGTGGATTTGATGCATTCAACGGACGAGATATTGGCGCTTGGGAATCTGCCGATCAAGACAGTGATAATCTGGGTGAGGCAGAAGAGTTTGAACTCATGACGGATCCGTATGATGCGGATAGCGATGACGATAATGTCAATGATGATGTCGATGATTTGCCGAATGATCCATTAGAAAGCGTAGACACCGACCACGATGGGACTGGCAATAACGCAGATGATAACGATGATGATGACGCACATTTAGACGTTGATGATAACTGCCCGCTTGTTGTGAACGATGGTCAAGAAGATAGTGATAGTGATGGCGTTGGCGATGCCTGTGATCCTGCGGATGATGGCATTTGTTTTCCAGTTAAGACCTCAAGCGGCAAAATAGCGATTATCTGTTTGTAGTGTAATCTTGAGTTCTAATGAACAGATGCACCGCTAAGCCAACTCGCATGTTATGCATCGTCCACTCGATTTACAAATTTGGCTTTCCCCCAGCCGCATTGGAGGTGATGTTCAAACCAACTATTAGAAACTCCACTTCATCATTCGCCTTTGGACAATGCTCCACACCTTTTGGAACGATAAACATTTCATCTTCGTATAGCTCTATATTTTGATCTCGGAGTTGGATAGTTAGATGGTCTTTGTACAAAATGAACCACATATCGATGGGGTCGGACACGATTGATATTTGTTAGTTTTTCCTTGATTTTTTTTAATGGAATGATTTATTGATTCAACAACATCGCTTTAAACTGCGCTTTTTTCTCAGCCGTCAATTGTCGGGTAATTTCATAGTCTACATGAGCATTAGGGGCGTCAGGGCGCGCACGTATGCCCCATAAGGGCGAAAGACTATTGGGCAACATCGAATAGCGCACATCGCCTATCATGCTTGGATCGTCGGGGTTGATCGCAAGATATCCATCTGAAAACCATCTAAAGCGTTCAACATCTTTTTGTTGAAGTGGGCTGAAATCACTAAACTGTTTTGGCTTTAGTTTTGCTAAGGAATGCCCTTCAAAATAACGTTGTTCCGTCCCTAATCGCACCGCATCCACATAATACTCCCCATCAAATTCATAAACCAACTTCCAAAGAATTAGGTTTCCAATGGTCGGCTTGGCGGTAATTCGTTCAGGCGCATGGCCTCTTTGCGCGCTTAAATCAGTTAAGGCTGTCAACGCGCGCTGATGTTGGAACACGCCTAAACCTAAATATAATAAGCCGTACACCAAGCCCAGCTTTGTAAAGCCGCCACGTTTTGTGATCATGCCCGCTAAGATCAACAGCAATAACGGTATGGTAAATAATGGGTCGATAATAGCGATGATATCCCATGCAATGCGCGTGTTTGAGAACGGCCAAAAAAGCTGTGTTCCGTAAGAAGTGCAAGCATCTAATAAGCCATGCGTGGCATAACCCAGAGTCGTGAATAAAGTCAGCGCCTTAAAGCTGATATGGCGGCGCATAAAAGGATACAATAATACTGCACTGATCAAGCCACCGATGGGGATAAATGCCAAGGAATGCGTGAATTGGCGATGAAACTCTAGGAATAATAATGGGTCAGTGCTTGAACGAAACACCACATCAATATCCGCCGCCATGCCCGATAACATCCCTGCGATGCTCGCGACTAACTGAGATTGACGCTTAGAGCTTAAGGCTTGAGTAACGGTTGCGCCGACAACGGCTTGGGAAAGAGGGTCCATCTAGACTAATGAGGTCAGGTCTTTTATTGTAAAACCAGTCATCGCTGTTAACGATACGGTTAATCGATGCATATCAATGGGGCTGGACACGATTGATGCAAGATCAGCTAAGGCATAAAGATATTCGAACCATCCAGAGTTATATCCATGTGTTAAATAGAGACCGTAATTGCTTGAAATTGCCAGATTATTAATATTAAAACCCAGCACTTAAAGCTCCCGAGACAACAAACTATCCTTCTTCTCATCCGCCAGCTCAGGGTAATCCAAGGTGTAATGCAAGCCTCGGCTTTCTTTACGCGCCATGGCGCTGCGCACGATGAGTTCGGCGACCATGACTAAATTACGCAGCTCGATCAAATCATTATTCACCTTAAAATTGCTGTAATACTCGCGAATTTCCCCTTGTAAAAGTTCTATTCGATGCATAGCGCGTTCAAGGCGTTTATCGGTGCGCACGATGCCGACGTAATCCCACATAAAGCGGCGTAGTTCATCCCAGTTATGCGAGACCACGATTTGCTCATCTGGGTCGCTTACTTGGCTTTCATCCCAATCGGGCAGGGTTTGTGTGCAAAGCTCGATGGATTCACGATTCTTGCGGATATCTTTATAAGCTGAATCAGCAAAGACCACGCATTCCAATAAGGAGTTGCTGGCCAAGCGGTTGGCGCCGTGTAAGCCCGTGAACGAGCATTCTCCAATGGCATAAAGCTGAGATAAATCCGTTCGAGCTTTTAGATCTGTGTGAATGCCGCCACAGGTGAAATGCGCCGCTGGCACCACAGGTAGGGGCTCTTTGGTCATGTCTAAGCCCAGTTTTTTGCAGCGCTTATAAATATTAGGGAAGTGTTTTTTGATGAACTTAGGCGAGC
>JAZGFQ010000316.1:0-4954 GCA_036479635.1 Arenicellales bacterium | reverse complement strand
TCCCAATGCGGTTTTTTACGGTCACAGGAATATCCACCGCCGCTTGCATCGCGCTCACACATTCAGCGACCAACTCAGGCTCAGCCATCAAACACGCACCAAAGCGCCCTGCTTGTACGCGATCGCTGGGGCAGCCCACGTTTAAATTGACTTCATCATAACCGTAATCTTCTACGATCTTAGCGGTTTGCGCTAATTGCTCAGGGTTAGCGCCACCGAGCTGCAAAGCCACATGATGCTCTTCATCGTTAAAGGCCAAAAATCGCTCACTGTCGCCAAACAATATCGCACCGCAATGAATCATCTCGGTATAAAGGCGAATGTGCGGTGAAAACAGGCGAAAAAAGTAACGACAATGTCGATCCGTTTGATCAAGCATCGGCGCGATGGAGAGTAAGTGCATATTGATTGGCGTTAAGAATCGACTAAAGTGGCCTATTTTATAACAATGATGCTTAAGAATACTCGCCTATGCAAATCGCCCCGTAAAATTAAAGGTCTCTTCTAGCGCTTTGATACGTTTCTCAGCCACAGGCCATAGCTCGCTCTCAACCGCTGCCACCAAGGCTTCAATCACAAATAAAGTGGTTACACCTGAATCCCAACCTGAAGGGGCTTCAATTCTCACGGGAAAACTATGCTTAGCGTAAGCTGAAATGGGCGAAAGCCATTGATCCGTGAACAGCACAATTTGAACACCCTTCTCATGCGCTAACTTGGCTAAACTGAGTAAGTCCGCTTCATAACGACGCACATCAAAGATGATTAAGACATCGTTTTGCGCCATATCAAGTAAATGATGCGGCCATGAGCCTGCTGAAGATTGAAACTTATGCACGCCTTTGCGGATAACTTCTAAATGCGTGCAAAAGTAATCGGAAAAAGAATGCGTAATGCGCCCACCGACTAAATGCAAACTGTGCGATTGATCGGTTAACAATGCCACAACTTGATCAAAATCATCATAGTGAATATGGCTTAAGGTATCGCGCATATTCGCCACCACCGCTTCGGCTGCTTGGTTCAATATATGTTCTTTAGGCGCACCCGTTGCCCACTGCCCATGTTTAGCGATGGGATCTGCCAAGATCAATGCCAACTCTTTTTTCAAACCTTTTTGAAAAGCAATAAAACTATCAAAGCCGATTCGATTGAGCATCCGCATCACTGTGGGGGCAGACACATCACACTCTTCAGATAAGGCCGTAATAGAGACCAAGCCTGACATGGGATACCCTTCTAATAAATACTGGGCAATCTTTCGCTCTGATGGCCTGAAGGCTTTATAGTTTTCCCTAAGGAGGTCCGCAATGGTGTTATCCGTTTTAATATTTAGCCTCGTTATTGCCAGTTTAATGCCTTAAGTTTAGCATCATAAGAATATTAGCTTACCAGACAATAAAAAAATTGACATGAAAAATAATTTATGTAAATATTTTTACATGATCGTATCTCATTCTTAAAATGATAAGTCCTCCCATGCCAAAACTCATGCACGCTTACATTCACTACGTTGATGCCATCAACTACCGACTAGGCCGAATCATGATGTATGGCATTTTCATTATGGTGGGCATCTTGCTCTGGTCATCCATTTCCAAAACCTTTTTCCTGCCTTCGCTATGGACGCTCGAAATCGCCCAGTTTGCCATGGTCGCTTATTACATTCTCGGCGGCCCCTATGCCCTACAACTCGGCGCCAATGTGCGCATGGATTTGTTTTACGGTGAATGGTCGATCAAAAAGAAAGCATGGTTTGATGTGTTTACCGTGTTCTGCCTGATTTTTTACTTAGGCGTGATGCTTTATGGCGCTTATGACAGCACCGCTTATTCCTTGAAATATGGCGAACGCAGCCCCACCGCATGGCGGCCTTATTTATCGCCAATCAAAATCACAATGTGTATTGGCTTTTTCTTGATGCTACTGCAAGCTATCTCTGAGCTATTCAAAGACATCGCAAAAATCAAAGGTTGGGACATAACCAGCCTATCCAAACAAAATCAAGCAGAGCAAGACCAAACAGGGCTAGAAAACTAATGTCGCATGAAATGATCGCCCTGTTGATGTTCTCCTCTATGTTGCTGATGATGGCAACGGGGCAGCGCGTGTTTGGCGCGATTGGTTTTGTCGCCAGCGTTGCCGCCATTACTTTATGGGGCGTGGGCGGTTCTGATATTCCGTTTACATCCGCCATGAAGCTGATGAAATGGTACCCCTTGCTCACCTTGCCGATGTTTATTTTCATGGGCTATATTTTATCGGAATCTAAAATAGCCGATGATTTATACAAAATGTTCCATGTATGGATGGGGCCCGTTAAAGGCGGGCTGGCGGTCGGCACCATTGCCTTGATGGTGCTGGTTTCTGCCATGAATGGTTTATCGGTGGCGGGCATGGCCATTGGTGCGACCATCGCCCTACCCGAATTATTGCGCCGAGGCTATGATAAACGCATGGTCACGGGGGTGGTGCAAGCAGGCTCCTCCTTAGGTATCTTAGTGCCGCCCTCAGTGGTATTGGTGTTATATGCGATGATTGCGCGCCAACCCGTTGGGCAACTCTGGTTAGCAGGTTTAATTCCAGGCTTAATGATGGCGACGATGTTCATTATTTATATTCTGGTACGCTGCCATCTTCAGCCCGAACTTGGCCCTGCCCTAAGTAAAGAAGAACGTAACGTAAGTTTTGCAGAGAAAATGCGCTTATTACGCGCAGGCGCTTTGCCAGTGATCATTTTTATGTCAATGATGGTGCCCTTTGTTAAGGGCTGGACGAGCTTAGTTGAAAGCTCGGCCATCGGCGCGATGGCAGCACTGGTTGCAGCTATTCTTAAAGGGCGTATGAATAAAAAAGTATTAGAAACCTCCGTACGCCAAACACTGGCGATTTCCTGCATGTTTATGTGGATTATCTTAGCGGCGATGGCCTTTGGTGCAGTATTCGATGGTTTAGGCGCCGTGCGCGCAATCGACACCTTATTCACTGATCAACTTGGGCTCAGCCCATGGACGGTGCTCATTCTCATGCAGTTATCGTTTTTAGTGATGGGCACTTTCCTAGACGACACCGCTATGCTGGTGATCGTCGCCCCTTTATATGTGCCTCTCGTGGCGGTATTAGGTTTTGATTTAATTTGGTATGGCGTGCTGTATACCGTCACCACCCAAATTGCTTATATGACGCCACCCTTTGGTTACAACCTGTTTTTAATGCGCGCCATGGCGCCGCCAGAGATTACTCTGCGCGATATCTATGGCTCGATCCTGCCTTTCGTTTGCGTGATGTTGCTGGCTCTCACCTTGGTGATGGTATTCCCGCAGATCGCTCTTTGGCTGCCAAATTATGTTTACAACGGCTAAAGCGCATCCTAGCAATCACTTAACCACTTAGGAGTTTATTATGACTACAAGACGTAAGTTTCTTACTTCCGCTGGCATCGCTGGCGCTTCTGTTCTGGCCGCCCCTGCGGTGCATTCGCAATCTAAAAATAAAATTAAATGGCGATTACAAACCTATGCAGGTGCTGCATTGGGCGAACATGTCATCAAACCTGCGATTGACAGCTTCAATAAAATTGCGGGCAATGAGATGGAAATCGAGCTGTTTTATGCTGATCAACTTGTGCCAACGGGCGAGCTATTTCGTGCCATGCAAAAAGGTACGATTGATGCAGTGCAATCAGATGATGATTCAATGGCATCACCGACGGAAGTCACCGTATTCGGTGGCTATTTTCCGTTTGCCAGCCGTTATTCATTAGACATCCCTGTATTATTTAACCAATATGGCTTAAATGAAATTTGGGATGAAGAATACTCGAAAGTCGGCATTAAGCATTTATCCGCAGGCGCATGGGATCCTTGCCATTTTGCCACTAAAGACCCGATTCGTAGCCTTGCTGATCTAAAAGGCAAACGCGTGTTTACCTTCCCCACTGCCGGGCGTTTCTTAGAGCAATTCGGCGTTGTACCTGTCACCTTGCCTTGGGAAGATATTGAGGTGGCCGTACAAACGGGCGAGCTAGACGGCATTGCTTGGTCAGGCATCACTGAGGATTACACCGTCGGTTGGGCAGATGTCACCAATTACTTCTTAACCAATAATATTTCAGGCGCATGGGCAGGTTCATTCTTTGCCAATATGGACAGCTATGAAAAACTGCCTGATCACTTAAAAGAGTTATTGAAAGTGACCATGGATAGCTCGCATTATTATCGCCAGTGGTGGTATTGGGGTGGTGAAGCGCAATTACGCACCCAAGGCCCTAAGATGGAGCTAACCTCTATTCCAGATGAAGAATGGGCACAGGTAGAAAATGCTGCGGTTAAGTTTTGGGATGAAATTGCGGCCGAATCTGAGACTAAAGCCAAAGTGGTAAAAATCTTTAAAGAGTACAATGCCACGATGGAAAAAGCGGGTAGGCCTTATCGCTATGGCTAGACGCTTTGCTAAGTTCAATGGTTAGTTATTACAGCTAATCTGTACGCTTTATCACGGGCAAGATATTGCTTGTCCGTGATATTATTTCACCCTATTCCCTTTTGAAGGTTTCACCATGAATGCAAGAGACGTTAAAATCGTAGAAGACGCTAAAAAACTCGTTGAGCAACGCGAACTGAGCCACGTCAAAATTGGCTTGTTTGATAACGATGGTGTCATGCGCGGGAAATACATGAGCCGTGAGAAGTTTTTCTCAGCGCTCGATTCTGGTAGTGCCTTTTGTTCTGTAGTGTTGGGCTGGGATGTGAAAGACCAAATTTATGATAATGTCAGCTATACAGGCTGGCACACGGGGTATCACGATTCCCCGATTAGAATTTTAATCGATACCTGTCGCGAACTCCCCTTAGAGGATGATTCGATTTTATTCCTGGCAGAGTTCGCAGAAGACGCTGAAAGTGTTTGCCCACGTGCGGCCTTGCGTAGCGTCATCGACAAAGCCAAAGACATG
>JAZGFQ010000315.1:0-2774 GCA_036479635.1 Arenicellales bacterium | reverse complement strand
CACTAGATGCTTCGCCTTTGTGGATAAGCTTTTCTAACTCAGGCACAAACTTAATGTAAAAGTGTTTGGCTAAATCATAAGTACCATGCCAATGCGTGTAATCAGGCGCCATCATTGAAGCCCCCATACGTGCGCGGCGGCCTTCATGATGCCATAGCTCAAACCAAATCCAATCGATCTTATTGCTGAACTTAGCAGGCTTTAACAATGGCTTCGCAGCGGCCATCAGCGCAAGGCCAGGTTTAGCAAATTTATCAGCGTAAAGCTCAATCATGCCGTCATACTGCACATAAAAGTTATCGATATAATCTTCGGTATGACACGCCGAGCAAACATCTTTCATGTTATCTCTGCGTTCTTCCCAGCCAATAGCGGCAGAAGGCGAACCCATTTTTTCATCGGTGACTTCTGGGCGAACTGAAAGGGGTGGGCGATTATTCCAAGAGATACGCAAACCAACATTGTGGTTTACATCTTGAATACGTGTTGCGCCCATGTGGCAAGTCGAGCAAGTTGGGCCAGTAAAATAATCTTCACCTGGAATCCACTTGGGGTTATCCAAGTTCATCTTGTGCTTATTGGCGGCAAACTGGATGCCGTGCTTAGATTCTTCGTAAATCTCTTTTTGTGGATGATCTGGTCCAAGATGGCATTTACCGCAAGTGTCTGGCTCGCGTGCTTGTGCGACTGAGAATTCATGGCGCGCATGGCAGGCCGTACACGCACCTTCAGAGCCATCGGGGTTGATTCGGCCAATGCCTGTGTTCGGCCAAGTTGCCGCATCTAAGGAACCATCTTCGTTCACCTTAACTTCTGAACCATGGCACTGCCAACAACCGTTAACCGCCGCTGCTGAGTTTCCTTCAGGGAAGCCCTCAGTAATCATAGCACTGTTACCTTCGACGACTTCAGCCAATAAATTATCCAGAGAGCCTAAAATTCTGCCCGCTTTAGCATGATGAGATTCAACCGCTTGTTTTACTTCTTTTGCATGGCAGTTTGCGCAATCTTTAGGAGAGACAATAATAGAGATATGCTTTTTAACTTTCTTGCCATCATGGATAAACGCATCGATATCGCCTTCATCTGCTTGGTGGCATTCATAACAACCGACGTTGGCGCGGTAATGTTTACTCGCGCCCCATTGTTGCACTATGCCGGGGTTATTCTTTTTATGGCACTTTACGCAGGCCCTAGATTCATCTGAGAGTTCATCAGGGGGTGAACTAACCGCTCCCCAACTTGCGCTGGAAATAAAGAGTATGGAAAATAAAGTGATGATTTTTGAGTAGGTAAATATCTTCATGATTGTTCTCCTTTAAGGTGAGTCTTTTATTAGTCAAAGGACAATATCACTTCTTCTAATATGATTATTTAACTCAGATTAAAATTGGCTTACTTTTAAGGAATTTAGGATAAGATATTGATTGCAATGTATTAAATTTATATGTCTGTGAAATAACTAAATGGTCAATACTGATGCAGATCAATATTATTTTTTTAGAGATGTTCTTTAATAGGCGCTCTTATTTATCATAATAGAGTGAAATGCTGCATTTAAAATGGCCTTATCTAACGTCTTGTCCAGTGTGAATAGCGCTGTTTTTCAGGTTCGCCCGCAACCATTTAAAGACTGCGCAGAGTGTGAAGTTCGAAAGATGGCGTTGTTTCAAGGGGTGCCGTATGCACGGCTTAATTGGACACAGCAATATCGAGAAGCTGAGTTTGATGTGACGGCCAAGAATCAGCTCTATTTAGAAAAAATAAAGCCGCGCTATGCCTTTACTTTAGTCAGTGGCTGGGTGGCTTTATATAAAACAATGGAGGATGGCAGCCGACAGATTCTCAAATATGCGTTGCCAGGTGATTTACTTGGGTTTAATGTTTGTCGAGACGGTACGGCAACGCACAGTGCTGAGGCTATTACCGATGTAAGGCTATGCGCTTTTTCAGTTGAAAACATTGCTCAAATGATGGGTGAGCAGCCTGAAATTGCTTTACGTTTAATTGAAATGAATGCAAGAGATATGTCTATCTGTCAGCAGCACTTAGTGTGTGCAGGCAAGAAAGACGCGCGAGCACGCTTGGCGTATTTAATATTAGAAACGTATCATCGCGTTCGAAAACAATCTCCAACGGATTTTGAAGCGCAAACGAATTCCATTCGATTCCCTCTTACCCAAGAGCTTTTGGGCGATACGTTAGGGCTTACCAACGTGCATGTAAACCGAATGTTGAAAAAGCTAAAGGTTGATGATTTGATCACTTGCCAGCATGGTCGCCTAGCGATTTTAGATGAAAAACGTTTAACTGAACTCGCTCAGTTTGACCTTGATGCTCAGGATGTTCATCCTCTGGTTTAGCAACATGGATTTGAGGGCCTTTAAATACTCATTACGGAAGGCGCACCCCTTAAGTGATTGAATTCATTTCGTTAAGGTGCTTGATCTATTTTAACTTGTCGCATAAATAAACCTAAACTAACTTAAGTTAAGCTTTCTCTGGGCTTTTATATTTATACTTTACTTAATATAGGCTTTGAAATTTAAGTTCTATTAGGTTGCCATTATAGAAATTTTCGTAAGGGCGTTGTTTCATGTTGAGGTCATGCATGAGGACATAAAAATAATATGCTTTTCTAGGTAAGTGCGTTTGATAGGAAGGTAATAAATAGTTCAATCACATTAGAGGAAGTATTCCATGAAGAAATCCATCCTGTTTAAATCGAGTGCTGTGTTAGCCATCGGTTTATTATCATCTAGCATCGCGCAGGC
>JAZGFQ010000314.1:0-2156 GCA_036479635.1 Arenicellales bacterium | reverse complement strand
CTAAGCCACAAACAGCACTGGCTGAGTTCTGGTATTACTTTAAAGAAAATCGTGGCGCAGTCATTGGTTTGTTCTTTTTCTTAGGGGTGTGTTTAATCGCAATATTTGCAAATGTGGTGGCGCCGTACAGCCCCATTGAACAGTTTCGAGATGCCTTGTTATCACCGCCTGTTTGGCAAGAAGGCAGCGACCCGAGGTTTCTATTGGGAACAGACGCGATTGGTCGTGATGTTTTATCCAGATTAATTCATGGCAGCCGATATTCCCTATTTGTGGGGTGCATTGTTGTTTCAATCTCTTTATCTGCGGGTGTGCTGATCGGCTTGAGTTCTGGTTTTTTAGGCGGTGTGGCAGACACCATCATCATGCGTGTGATGGATGTTATTTTATCTTTCCCAAGCTTATTATTAGCCTTAGTATTGGTGGCAATATTAGGCCCAAGCTTAACCAATGCCATGATCGCCATCGCAATCGTGCAGCAACCGCATTATGTGCGCTTAACGCGCGCAGCGGTCATTGCAGAAAAGGGTAAAGATTACGTTACAGCGGCAAAAATTAGCGGCGTTAAAGGCTTAAGGTTGATGTTCATGACGATCTTGCCAAATTGTATGGCGCCTTTAATTGTGCAAGCGGCTCTATCTTTTTCAAATGCGATTTTAGATGCTGCTGCCTTAGGGTTTTTAGGCATGGGCGCGCAACCACCTACACCCGAATGGGGCACGATGCTCGCCGAAGCACGTGAATTTATCTTACGCGCTTGGTGGGTGGTGACCTTACCCGGCTTAGCGATATTATTCACGGTGCTGGCAATTAACTTAATGGGCGATGGCTTGCGCGATGCCTTAGATCCAAAACTAAAGCGCTCTTAATGGCTTTATTAGAAATTGACAACTTATCGGTGACCTTTAATACCGCAGGCGGAGCATTGAAGGCTGTGGATGGCGTCTCTTTAGAGGTGGATTCAGGCGAAGTGCTGGCCATTGTTGGGGAGTCAGGTTCGGGGAAATCAGTGGCGATGCTGGCGGTAATGGGCTTATTGCCTTGGACGGCAACCGTTGAGGCGGATCGAATGCTTTTTGACGGAAAAGATTTATTGGCGATGGATAATCGCCAACGTCGAAAAATCATGGGCAAAGACATCACCATGATTTTCCAAGAGCCGATGTCGAGTTTAAACCCCTGTTTTACCGTCGGCTTTCAATTAAAAGAAGCGCTACAATCACATCTTAAATTATCCCGTGCAGCGCGTCAAAAACGTGCGATAGAAATATTAGAACTGGTGGGCATTCCTGCGCCTGAAAAGCGGATGTCTTCGTTTCCGCATCAATTATCAGGCGGCATGAGCCAACGTGTGATGATCGCCATGGCAATTGCCTGCAAACCTAAATTATTAATTGCCGATGAGCCAACCACGGCGCTGGATGTCACCATTCAAGCACAGATTTTAGCCTTATTAGTCTCATTACAAAAAGAAACAGAGATGGGCTTGGTGCTGATTACCCATGACATGGGCGTAGTGGCTGAAACTGCTGATAGGGTGGCAGTGCAATACGCAGGGCAGAAAGTGGAAGAGCAGGCAGTGTTGCCGTTATTTCAATTACCGAAACATCCGTATACCGCTGCCTTATTATCCGCCTTGCCTGAACGCGCGACATCGCGTGAATTACCCTCTATTCCCGGCGTAGTACCCGGTTTATATGATCGCCCTGAGGGTTGTTTGTTTTCCCCGCGCTGTACGCATGTGCAAGATATTTGTCTTAAAACACCGCCAGCTCAACAGCCTAAAGCACTCGGGGCAGTGCGCTGCCATTTTCCATTGTCAGAGGAAGCGTAAGCATGGATTCAGATATCGTTTTAAGCGCGAAAAACCTGAGTAAACAATATGACATCCCTCAAGGAATGTTTAAGCCTGATGTGCCTTTAAAAGCCTTAAATAATGCCAGCTTCACATTGCGTAAAGGCAAAACTTTAGCGGTGGTGGGAGAGTCTGGTTGTGGAAAAACAACTTTAGCGCAATTAGTGGCAATGATTAATATACCCAGTGGTGGCTCACTTGAAATTAAAGAGCAAGAGATTGTCGGTGCATCGTCAGCGACTTTAAATGCTTTGCGTTCTAGCGTTCAAATTGTTTTTCAAAACCCGTATGGCTCTTTAAA
>JAZGFQ010000313.1:0-2612 GCA_036479635.1 Arenicellales bacterium | reverse complement strand
GCCAATATTACGCCTGAACAAACAATCTATGTGGGCGATGATCCACGTGATGTTGAAGCCGCTAATGCGGCCGGGATGATTTCAGTGGCGGCGAGGTATGGTTATTATGACGATAGCGAAAATATCGAAGACTGGGGCGCAGATATCATTATTGACCACCCCCAAGCCTTGTTAGGCTTACTTAATTAGCAGCTTAATTTGGAAGCGCTACTAACATGGTTTGATATGCAAATGGCTGGTTCAGATGCTTGGCTAAGCATCGCTGGGCTATGTTTTTTAAGTTTTATCTTTGGCTGGTTGATTGCCAAACTATTTTCAACGCGCAAAGTGGCCACTTTAGAGGCGATGCTCGAATTTGAGATGAAATCTTCTGAAGAGCGCGTGGCGGGCTTGGAGAATAGCTTTTCTGCTTTATCCGCCGATGCCTTGCGTGAGAATAATCAAAGTTTTTTAGATTTAGCAGGGCAGGTATTAGGGCGGTATCAAAATCAAGCGGATAGCGGGCTTAAGGCCAGAGAAACCGCTATTAGTCATTTGGTTGCACCTTTGCAGGCGGCACTGAAATCAACCCATGAGCAGTTAAACAGCTTAGATCAAAATACGCAAAAATCGCAGGGTGAATTAACGGGGCAGATTAAAGCGATGTCCAGCGCGCATGGTTTATTACACCAAGAAACCCGCAACTTAGCGCATGCTTTGCGCCGCCCTGAGGTGCGCGGGCAATGGGGTGAGATCACGCTCAAACGCTTGCTTGAGTTATCAGGCATGAGTGAACACGCGGATTTCAACCAACAGGTCTCAATTAAAACCGATGAAGGCATGTTACGCCCTGATTTGGTCATCAACTTACCTAAAAATCGCCAAGTGGTGGTGGATGTTAAAACCCCGGTTGATGCGTATTTAGACGCGTTTAACAGCCAAGATGAAGCGGTGATAAACACCAAACTTGCGCAACACGCCCAGCAAGTTAAAAGCCGTATTCGCGAGCTGGCGCAAAAGCAATATTGGGCGCAGTTTGAACAAGCACCCGATTTTATTGTGATGTTTATTCCTGGCGATCAGTTCCTTGCCGCCGCCTTAGAAGCGAAGCCAGATTTATTAGAATACGCTTTATCGAATAAAGTCGTGCTCGCCACACCGAGCAGTTTCGTGGCGCTGATGCGCGTGATTGCGCATGGCTGGCAGCAATCAGAGTTAGATGCGCAAACTAAATTAGTGCGCGGATTAGCCAGTGAGTTTGATAAGCGCCTGAACGTGTTTTCTAAGCATTTAGCCACCTTAGGCCAAGATCTAAACCGCACGGTAGAGACTTTTAACCGCGCGATTGGCTCTTATGAACGTAAGCTCAAACCGATCAGCCGAAAATTTGAGAAGTTTAACCCAGAAGATCAACGCCTAGAGGCTGAGGCGATTGATACGCCAATTAAACAGCCTGCTTTATCAAGTGATACCAGCATACCAAAGGCGAAAAAAAAGCTTAAACCTTCTAAATGAAAACGCGGCGATTCAATTTAAGAGGGCTAGCGTTAGTTGGGGCGATGCTGGTGTTAAGTGCTTGCGTCACGCCCAAGATGATCCAGTCCACAGATTTACGCGCATTCACAAGCGATGGCTGCAGTCATTACCCAGAAGGGCCTAGAAGCAAGCCCAAACAATGGGAGGCTTGCTGCGTGGCGCATGATAGAGATTATTGGGCGGGTGGCAAAGCGGCTTTGCGCGCGGCTTCAGATGCTCAGCTACAACAATGTGTGTTGCAATCAGGTAGTAGTGAATTTCGATCGAATATCATGTGGTTAGGGGTTAGGTTCGCGGGCGGGCCTTGGTATCCAAGCCCGTTTCGCTGGGGTTATGGTTGGCCGTATTATCGAGGTTATAAAGCCATTACACCTGAGGAGCAGGTTCAAATTAACTTAAAGGAAGGGCAATAGTGGTTTATTTAGCGCAGAGTCGGCGCATCTTGAATAGATTCAAATATCACGGTAACCGTGCTATTATGCTTAAATGATTGTATCTTTCAAAGATCAGGCGACAGAAGATATATTCAATGGTATAAATTCTAAAGTGGCTAGAAAGTCCTGCCCTCGAACGCTTTGGAAGGTGGCGGCTAGAAAGCTGGATCAACTCGACTCTGTGCAAGATTTGCAAGCGCTAAAGATACCGCCCGGAAATAGGCTGGAATTATTATCGGGGAATAGAGACGGTGCGCATAGTATTCGTATCAATGAACAATACCGAGTTTGCTTTGTTTGGACGAAGCAAGGCGCTCAGAGCGTTGAAATAACTGATTATCATTAAGGTGAATATTATGAGAATACCCAGCCATAGAGAGCCGACTCATCCTGGCGAAATGCTTCGAGAAGAGTTCCTTCTGCCGATGCATATTACTCAGCGAGCGCTGGCAGATGCAATCCACGTTCCTTATCAGCGCATTAATGAGCTGGTCAATAAGAAACGTGGCATTACCCCTAGCACGGCACTGCGTTTGGGTAAGTATTTTGGTGTTTCACCCGATTTCTGGTTGAATTTACAAATGCGTTCGGAGCTGTATAAAGCACAAAGCAATGAGCACAAAGATATTGATACGATTGAAGGTTATCAGCAAACGCAACAAA
>JAZGFQ010000312.1:0-4730 GCA_036479635.1 Arenicellales bacterium | reverse complement strand
CGCATGGCCTTAGCCTCTGCTGCTTGCGGCCCGCAAGGTTTAAGCCCCGTCAACGCCCAAATTGCACGCTTTCCTGCGGGCAATCGAGATTTCAAAGATATTTGCCGAATATTCAAATTAGATACAGAGGGTTTACAACCCCATCTCGAGCGCCACCAATTAAGCTTAGATGATGCCATTGGCTTTAATCACGATGATTACAACCAACACGCTGCACAAAAGTTTTCACAGATGTTGCTCGACGAGCAATTTCAAGCTGAGGTTAAAGCCCAAACATCAGAAAACCATGCCAATTTCATTGCCTATCTCAAACAAGAAGGTTTCTTTGAATTAGATAAAATTGCATTAGTCGATATCGGCTGGTTAGGCACGATTCAGCATTATCTATCTGACGCGATTGAAGACCAAGCCAATAAACCCGAGATCGCAGGCTTCATGTTAGGCGCGATTCGCATGGCGCCCTATCGCGATACGTTTGATAACCACAGCGAAGGCTTGGTGTTCGATGCACATCGATTAAATTTCTTTGGCTCGCTCAGTAACAGCATCAAACCCATGCTTGAAGAAGTGTGCCGCGCACCCCACCCCACCACCATGGGCTATGAGTCAAAACAAGATAAAATGCAGCCTGTGTTTCGTCACACAGACGATGCCACCGGCCAAGGCGAGATCAAACAAAGCGACTATTACGCCCCCCTACACCAAGGCATCTTAGATTTCGCCAAACGCTACGGCCCTGCCGCGCGTATTTATGATTACAATTCTGGCGAGCTTAAGCCATGGTTAAATTTTATGTATTTAGCCAAAGTGGCCTTCCCGAAAAGCGCAGAGATTAAACGCATTCGCCACCAAGCACATCAAGATGATTTCTTTGGCGCACACAAGCCTTCCAAGAAAGCGGTTAAGTTTGACAGCTCATTGTGGACAGCCAACGATACCCAACTACGCTTCAACCCATTGTTACGTTTAAAATGGTTTCTCAGCAGCACGCTGAAATTTCTAAAACACTAAACTATGAAAACAACCCGTTCAGATTACGACCTTGCGCCCTTACCCGCAGCCAGAGTATTCAGCAATTTCCTGCGCTGGAAAGCCATGCCATTTGGAGACATTGAACGCGGCCCTGGCGTAGTGTGGTTATTAGAAATTTGGTTTCGTCATTGTTTCGGCAAACAACTCACCACATTGAAGTTCAAGCACAAAAAAACCTTTGATCGCCTCATGTTTGTGCGCGGCAAATTCATGCGTCTATTCAAGCGCTAAGTCACAGCATTATCAACATGAAAAAAATCCTGCTGCTCGCGCCGCAACCTTTTTACACCGAACGTGGCACCCCCATCGCGGTGCTAAACCTCAGCCATGCCTTGATTGAATCTGGTTATGTGGTGGATATCCTAACCTTCCCACATGGCGAGGATATCGCCATTGGCGGCCTAACCATTCATCGCGTTGGCAAATGGTTACCCTTACCTAAAAAACTCCCCGTGGGCTTTTCATTTAGGAAGCTTATCCTTGATTTCATCATGTTGTTTAAAGCGGTTTCATTATGCCGCCACCATGATTACATCGCGCTGCATGGTGTTGAAGAAGCCGCCTTTATTGCTTTAGCCGCACGGAAACTGAGCCGCTCACCAAACAACATAAAGCCCCGCGTGATCTACGACATGGATTCTTCAATGAGTGATCAACTAGTGGAGCGCTGGCCGAGCTTATCTATCGTGCATCATTTATTTGATGGCTTTGAAGGCTATGCCGTGCGTCATGTTGATCAAATATTGGCGGTTTGCCAAGCGCTTAAAGATAAATGCGAGCAACATACTGGCCATGCCCCCGTCACGGTGATTGAGGATATCAGCGATAATCGCAGCCCGAATCAACAGAATAATACTGCAGAAAATGAGGTCGATGACTTAACTAAAGTCCTGCCCCACCTTCAGAAAAAAATACTCTACGTCGGTAATTTAGAACACTATCAAGGCGTAGGCTTAGTGCTTGAGGCTATGGCAGAAAAAACCACGCCCAGTGAGATCGGTTTTATCATTATCGGCGGCCAAGCAGATGATATTGCACGTTATCAGCAACTAGCCGATCAACTTGGTATCAGTGATAAAGTGGCTTTTTTGGGCCCGCGCCCTGTTGGCCATTTAAATGCCTATTTAGCGCAGGCTGATATCTTAGCCTCACCACGCTTAAAGGGCGTGAACACGCCCATGAAAATCTACACCTACCTAGGGGCAGGTAAGCCGATTCTAGCCACAAAAATTGCTTCACACACACAAGTGTTAAATGAGAAAAATGCTTTATTGGCTGAGCCAAATGCCGCTGCAATGGCAACAGGCTTAGCCACGTTATATCAAGATCAAGCCCTTGCCAGTAACCTTGCTGAGCAAGCCCAGCAAGATGCACAGGCCAAATATTCCTACGCCCGTTTTAAAGTGCGCATCGCTGAGTTCTATCAAACCTTATTGGCCTAAATGAAACGTAGTTTTAAGGCTTTAACGCAAACTCAATACGATGTCGTCATCGTGGGCGGTGGTGTTTACGGTGCGTGTATTGCTGAAAAACTCGGGCGCTCAGGCTATAAAGCAGCGCTAATCGAAGCAAGTGATTTTGGTGCGGCCACCTCATCGAATAGCTTAGGTATTTTGCATGGCGGTCTGCGCTATCTGCAACATTTCAATTTAAAGCGTATGCGCCGCTCGATTAAATCGCGACATTATTTTATGCGGCTCGCGCCACAAATCATTGACATTACCGCCTTTAATTATCCACTCAAAGGCTGGAGCATCAACGGCCCGCTGGCGATGCGTATAGCATTGACGCTGAACGATTTTATCAGCCGACGACGCAATGAGAATTTACCCAGTAATATTCATATTCCCAAGAGCTATGTGCGCTCATCAGACGCATCGCAATGGTTCAGCGAAACGCCCAAACTAAACGGCGTGGGCGTATGGCATGAAGCGGTGGTACGCCACCTTGAACGATTAGTGCTAGAGATCACCCAATCCGCCAGCCAGCAAGGCGTGGATATCGCTAATTATTGCAAGGCTGAACGCTTAATCATGCATAAAGATGAGCTTACTGGCATAAGAATCAAAGACCGCTTAAGCGGCCAAAGAAGCACCCTTTCTTGCCGCTGGGTCATTGATGCTTCTGGGCATAATATAGGCCGATTACACGCGGGCACGAAAAAACTCTCCAAAACTCAAACTTGGGCACGTGCGGTTAACGCCATCATCGAGGGACGCATCATTGGTGATGAGGCCATTGCCTTAACGGTGCCAGACACGGTTCAAGACACCCTACATGACAGCAAAAAACACCTCCAAAACACGCGCAGCTTATTTTTTGTTCCACAACATAAACAAACCTTAGTCGGCACTTTTTATGATCATCAGAACAACCTTAAAAAAGGCTTAGCGTTATCTGAAAAAGAAAAAATTAGGTTTCTAAAGGACATCAATCAATGCCATCCACGTTTAAATATTCGCCTTGACGAGGTTTCTCATTGGCAAAGTGGCTGGCTGCCGCTTGAAGCCCAAAATAATGCAAATGATCACCATGCATTAGAACTTAAGAGCGAAAGCCAGCTAAACAAACATCTTTATCAAGGCCAACACACCACGGGGGTGATTGAAGTAAAGGGCGTGAAATTCACCACCGCCCCTGCAGTTGCCGAAGACGTACATACTTTATTAGCTGAACATATTGCTAAACAGTCTCAGGCCAAGAAACAGACATCAAATCAAACCCCGCCCAATCGCGAATTAGAAAAACAGCTGTATACGCGCTATGGCCAAAACTGGCATCGAGTAAAAGCGCTACTCTTGCAAGATAAAAACCACCTCACCCCCTTACATGAACAATTACGGCAAGGCGAAATTTATTATATGTGCCAGCACGAAATGGCGCTGCGCTTGTCTGATATCATGCTACGCAGGCTCACCTTCAAACTTGAAGCCACTGAGGCTATTACGTTAGCTACTAAAATTAGTCTAGTGATGCAAACAATCTATCACTGGTCTGATGCGCGTCGTGAAAGAGAAATCGAGCACTTTACCGCCACTTTAGGATAAACTTTTCCAAACATTATTAAACCTGAACTTATATGAAAGCAGATAACGCCATGCAGCTGGCCGAAACCATTTTACTCGAGCCCGAAGGCCTGAAAACCAGCGATATCGAAAATGCCTTAGCGCAAATGATGTTGCCGAGCATGGATTACGCAGATTGCTACTTCCAACATGCCAGCTTTGAAGGCTGGTCTTTAGAAGATAATAAAGTGAAATCTGGCTCATACCAAATTGATCAGGGCGTGGGTGTGCGCGCCATCACGGGCGAGAAAACAGGTTTTGCTTACTCTGATGAAATCAGCCAAAGCGCCTTACTCGATGCCGCTAAATCTGCACGTAATATCGCAGGCAGCGGCCAAAATGGTAGCCAACGTATTCGCCTTATCGGCGCAGACACACGCGCCTTATACGGGCAAAATCAGCCCATCATCAGCCTGCCTGATACTGATAAAGTTGCTTTATTGCAACGCCTTAATCAGTATGCTCGCGCACTCGATTCACGCGTGCAAGAAGTCAGTGTGAGCTTAGCGGGGGGTCAAGAAATTATTTTAATTGCTGCCAGTGATGGCACTTTCAAGGCCGATGTCCGCCCACTTATTCGGCTCAACGTATCGGTGATTGTTGAAGAAAACGGTCGCCGCGAGACTGGTTCGA
>JAZGFQ010000311.1:0-16696 GCA_036479635.1 Arenicellales bacterium | reverse complement strand
TTTGTCGGCATTGAACCCGGCGGTGATTTCGAGTTCTTACAAGAAGGGGACGCCATAGATTTAACTCAATCGACCATTCAAATCGAAAAACTGATTGGCCAGTTCATGTTTAATACGGCTGAAAAAGGCACTGAATAGGCCATTCGCCACGATTCGTTCAGTTTGCCTTCAAGCCAACATTAGATAATGCTGTTTTCATTTGAACACCCATATACATTTATGATTTACACCTACTTCAAACAATTTATTTTTTCTGCCATCATTGCCAGCGGCTTATTCGCCTCTAGCACGGCCTTTGCCGAAACAGGCCCCAGAGAAACGCTACAACATTCCGTTGAATCATTGCTCACGGAATTCACTGCACGCCGCGCTGAACTTGAGCAAGACAAAGCCGCATTACACACCCTCGCTGAGCGCGTTATCGACCAGAACTGGGATTTCAGTAAAATGGCGCAATCTGTATTAGCGAAAAACTGGCGCAGAATCGAAGACAGCCAAAAAGCCGATTTCACTCAAGCCTTTAAGGGCTTGCTCATTCGCACCTATGCCTCGGCAATGTTCCAGTATGACGGCAAGCAGGCGATTAAGTTTTCACCGCCCGTCTATAGAGATGAAACCCAAAAACGTGCCACTGTAAACGCAACCGGCACCTTGGGCAATGGCGCCCCACCGATTCCTTTACTGTTCAAAATGTTTAAAGATAAAGCAGGCGAATGGCGTATTTACGATGTTGCGATTGCAGGCGTATCTTTAGTCATTACTTACCGCAGCTCTTACAACCAAATCATTTCATCTAAAGGCATCGATTTCTTGATCGATTCTTTAAAGAAGAAAGCAGGCGCTTAAAAACTCAATCATCATGGCTAAGCAAAAACACCCAAGTGCAACCGTTGAACTAAGCGATTCAGGTTTGAGTTTTAGTGGTGTGATGAACCATCAAAGCGTCCCTAAGCTTATCGCGCACTTGCCAAAATATGAGCATAATCCTGCGGTTTTGGATATTAGCCAAGTTAGTAAAATCGACAGCGCGGGCTTAGCTTTTTTGATCGACTGGGGTAATCAAAACTTAAGTGATAACAATCCTATTTCACTGCGCGGCGCCAGCAAACAAGCTCAGCAGATGATCAATATCATGGGCTTAGATGGTGTTTTTGAATTGCTCAACTAATACACTCAAAACTTGATTGATTTACACACCCATTCCACCGCTTCAGATGGCACGCTCAGCCCGACTGAATTAGTGCAGCACGCTGCCAGCGCTGGCATACGTCACTTGGCATTAACCGACCATGACAGCGTCAGTGGCATCAATGAGGCGCAAGCCGCGGCTGACCAACTCGGCATACAACTTATCCACGGTCTAGAGTTATCGGTTACATGGTCTAAACGCACCTTGCACATTGTTGCTTTGAATGTAGATATCCATAACGTCAAACTCAATGCCGCATTAACTGAAGTATTAACCGCACGTCAATCACGCGCTCAGTTCATGGCCGAACGGCTGGCACAACATGGCATCGAAGGCGCCTTAGAAGGCGCTCAACGCCATGCAAAATCCACACTGATTGGCCGCCTACATTTTGCCAAATTCTTAGTCGAAACAGGCCATGCCAAAGACATTCGACAAGTGTTTAAACGCTTTTTAGTCCAAGGTAAGCCTGGCTATGTAAGCGGGCAATGGATGCCGTTAGAAGAGGGCGTTGAACTCATTCATCAAGCAGGCGGCATTGCCATTATCGCGCACCCTGCGCGCTATAAACTGAGCCGCACAAAACTACGTGGCTTGTTTTCAGAATTTAAAGCGCTCGGCGGCAATGCCATCGAAGTGATCTCAGGCAGCCAAAGTAAAGACGAAAACCACGCCATGGCACTGCACGCGCTAGACTTTGATTTACCCGCCTCACAAGGCTCAGACTTTCACGGCCCCGAAAAACCGTGGGTGCAGCTTGGCCATATGCCAGAGATGTATTATCGTTGCCAGCCTGTTTGGCAAAACACCGAGGGGCGGCTTACGTTTTAATTTTAAACACCTGTATTTCTCAATAATGGCCATGGGCAACCTATAAAACGTCTTAACCGCACATAAAAAAAGCCCATCACTCAAAGAGTGACAGGCTTTTTGCAGCGCCATAAGCGCCAGTGAACAGGTCACATGATATTTACATCATGCCGCCCATTCCACCACCCATGCCACCCATATCAGGCGCGCCACCTGCAGCAGCATCTTGTGGAATTTCTGCCACCATTGCTTCTGTAGTAATCAATAAAGCGGCGATAGAGGCTGCGTTTTGTAATGCAGCGCGCGTCACTTTAGTTGGGTCAAGAATACCCATGTCGATCATGTCGCCATATTCGCCCGTAGCACAGTTATAACCGTAGTTACCTTTATTACTTCTAACTTCATTCAAAATAACAGAAGAATCTTCGCCACCATTTGCAACGATTTGACGTAAAGGCTCTTCGATTGCTCGACGAACAATATTTACGCCAACATCTTGATCAGCATTATCACCTTTCACTTTATCAAGTGCAGAGATCGTGCGAACTAAAGCCGTGCCGCCACCAGGGACAACCCCTTCTTCAACCGCTGCGCGAGTTGCATGCAAGGCATCTTCAACGCGCGCTTTCTTCTCTTTCATCTCGATTTCAGTCGCTGCGCCAACCTTAATCACTGCAACGCCGCCTGCTAACTTAGCCACACGTTCTTGCATTTTCTCACGGTCGTAATCAGATGTTGCTTCTTCGATTTGTGCGCGAATCTGGCCGACACGATTCTCGATATCGCTCGCTTCGCCACCACCATCAATGATGATCGTGATTTCTTTAGTGATCTGGATACGCTTAGCAGAGCCTAAATCTTCTATTGTAGTCGTCTCTAAGCTCATGCCGACTTCTTCGCTGATCACTTGGCCGCCTGTCAGAATTGCGATGTCTTGTAACATTGCTTTACGACGATCACCAAAACCAGGGGCTTTAACTGCAGCCACTTTAACGATACCGCGCATGTTGTTCACAACCAATGTTGCTAAGGCTTCGCCTTCAACGTCTTCAGCCAAAATCAATAATGGCCGTCCTACTTTTGCAACTGCTTCAAGTGTAGGCAATAAATCACGGATGTTAGAGATTTTCTTGTCGTAGATTAAAACTAAAGGATCTTCTAAATCAACGCTCATGCTCTCTTGATTGTTAACAAAGTAAGGCGATAAATAACCACGATCAAACTGCATGCCTTCAACAACGTCTAATTCGTTATCTAAAGCCGTGCCTTCTTCAACCGTAATCACGCCTTCTTTGCCGACTTTTTCCATTGCTTGTGCAATGATATCACCGACATATGTATCGCCATTGGCAGATACTGTGCCCACTTGAGCCACTTCAGTGTGGTCTGTGCAAGGGCGAGATAATTCAATCAAGCTCTCCGTTGCTAAACGAACCGCCTTATCCATACCGCGCTTTAAATCCATAGGATTCATGCCCGCTGCAACGGCTTTCATACCTTCACGTACCATGGCTTGTGCCAATACGGTTGCAGTTGTTGTGCCGTCGCCAGCGATATCTGAAGTTTTAGATGCAACTTCTTTCACCATCTGTGCGCCCATGTTCTCGAACTTATCTTCAAGTTCGATTTCTTTCGCTACTGAAACACCATCTTTAGTGATGGTAGGTGCGCCGAAAGATTTATCTAATACAACGTTACGGCCTTTAGGGCCTAAAGTGACTTTAACCGCATCGGCTAAAACGTTCACCCCTGCAAGCATACGCTGACGCGCAGCGTCGCCAAACTTTACTTCTTTTGCTGACATATGTAATTCCTCTAATTTTTTAAATGCTTATCGTCAAAAAACAATAAGCGAATTTATTGATCCTTAGTTGTCCAAGTTGCGTCTAAGATTTGCCAGATCAAGGCTCTGAATCATGAAGCTTACAAGTGTAAGCGAATGGTTCAAAACGCCGAGATGGCGAATCTTAGGTGTGAATTGAGCAACTAAGAGGTGATGATACCCATAAGATCATCTTCACGCATAATCAAAACTTCTTCCCCATCCACCTTTACTTCGGTGCCAGAGAACTTGCCAAATAAAACGTTATCGCCGACCTTTACATCTAAAGGGCGTACGTCACCGTTTTCTGCGATTTTGCCATTACCGACGGCCAATACTTCGCCTTGCATCGGCTTTTCAGTGGCTGAACCCGGTAATACAATGCCACCCGCTGAGGTGGTTTCTTCGTCAACACGTTTGATGACGACACGATCATGAAGAGGACGAATGTTCATTCTCTCAACTCCTATCTAATGGTTAAATTTATTTAATATCCTTAGAAGAATATCTTGGTTTTTCCAAGCCAGAATTAGCACTCTCGCTTGACGAGTGCTAATGATAGGGATCGAAGCTTAAAATGCAAGTAGTGGAGGCGGAGATTTAAGGGGAATTTCGAACAATTTAAGGCTTTTTGTCTAAATCCTGGTCTATATCTTGGTATTCAACATCAATCACATTGGCATCGTGTACTTCTTGCGCGGTGCTATGAATGGCATCGCCGGGGCTTAACATCCGTTTTTGCATAAAGCGCTTAATCAGAAATTGACGCAAAGGCGGCACTAAAAACAAGAAGCCCAAAGCGTCCGTAAAAAAGCCTGGAATCAATAACATCGCACCCGCTAATAACAACATCGCGCCTTCCATGACTTCCATCGCAGGCATGCGTTGCTTTAAGATTTCACCTTGCGCGCGCGCTAAGGTCGTTACGCCCTGATAACGCACCAATCCTGCCCCAAGCAAAGCGGTGAACACAATCAGCGCAATGGTATAGCCTGCACCGAAGGCATTGCCGAGCTGAATAAGGAAATAGATCTCAATCAGCGGCACAAAAAGGAATAATAAAAACAGCTTGCCCATAAGATGAATTAGATAAAATGGTGATAGCACTATATCATGCGGGCTAATGCTCAGAATACTAGATATTGGTATAGTCTGGGCTATGCAGAACTTACAAACACGCCCCGCTAAAATTCAGGCGCAAATGCAACATATTGAAACCATGCTGCTTGAGATGAACCTCGTGGCACTTAAACGCCCAACAGACGCGGCTTTTCAAAGTGGTTTACCGTTTTGTTACGATACCATGAGCTTTATTGAATGGTTGCAATGGGTGATGTTCCCCAGAACGCGCGAACTGATTGATAAACAACTACCGCTGCCAACGGTATGTGAAATACACCCATTGGCAGAAGAAGAATGTAAACATATTAAACAGGATACTACGCGGCTGCTGGCGTCTCTATTGACGCTAGACCAACTGTTTAATGTTGCACACTAGGCACTTTTTGACTTAAATCAAACAGCCCCACCATAGCCTGAATAATGAACTTGTACTTTGAATTGATGTCCGTATCATTAAGCATCTCAATATCGTCCAACCTTTTGAACTATTACATCTAATGAATCTTTTAAATAAATCATCTTTTATCGCCTCAGCTTTCTTGAGCTTTGCACTGGCTTTCACCTCGCAGGTCTTTGCGCAAGATGATGAACTACTGCCTTCTGAAGAGGCATTTGCATTCAAGGCTGAAACCAGTACCACAGGCATCACCGCAAACTGGACGATAGCGGATGGCTATTACATGTATAAAGACAAGTTGTCTTTCAGCTTAGCCGATAGTGCAGGGAACCCGATAGACATTAACTACGATTTCCCTAAAAGCAAAAGCAAAGATGACCCACTATTCGGTGCGGTTGATGTTTATCTTAAGCACGCTGATTTTAATATTCCTGTTGATGCGGCGGGCGCGGCTACGCTCACCGTAAAAGGCCAAGGCTGTAATGAACCTGTTGGTGTGTGTTATCCACCGATTAAGCATGAGATTGTGCTGAACTTAATCGCAGCAAACGACACACCTAGCAACACATTAAACGCCACGCTTAACACAGCAAATAATACGGAATTAACCCCTCAATTAGATCTAAACCCTGAGGCTGAAGAAATTGGTTCAATCTCAGAGTTGCGTGATTTACTCGGCACCAGCGCAGTTGAAGACGAATTACTACCGCCTGATGAAGCCTTTCAAGTCAGTGCGATTGAAGACCGCGACGGCGTAAATGTGCGCTTTAAAATTGCAGATGGTTATTATTTATATCAAAACAAGCTTAAATTTGATTCTGGCTCACATGCCTTACAAAACCCCATCTTGCCCGAAGGCGAACTCAAGCAAGATGAATATTATGGTGAGAGCGTCGTTTATAAACATGAATTTGATGCCTTAATTAAGCTTGCGCGCGCCAACGGCGATAAAACCCTTATTTTAGACGCAGAATACCAAGGCTGTGCAGAAGCAGGGGTTTGCTACCCACCTCAGAAGAAAACCTTTGAGGTGGCGATTCCGAATTTGATCAGCAGTGCCAATGCGCAGAGTGTGGTATCAGATGCGAACGATCCACTTCAAAATAACTCGGCGCCAAGCAGTGCCGCCACAAGCTCAATGGCAGATGAATCAGATGATGCCATCAGCAATAAAGCACTCTGGTGGGTATTGTTCACTGCTTTCTTGGCAGGCATTGGCTTAACCTTTACACCCTGCGTGTTACCGCTCATTCCGATTCTCTCTAGTGTCATCGCTGGCCAAGGCGAGAAAACCACTAAAGCAAAATCAGCTTGGTTGGCGGCCATTTATGTGCTGGGCACCGCCGTCACCTATGCGGCGATTGGTGCGGTCGCAGGCGCGACGGGCGATCAACTCCAAGCCTATTTCCAAAACGCATGGGCGATTGGCATCATGGCGGCGATATTCTTTATTATGTCGTTGTCGATGTTTGGCTTATTTGATATTCAAATGCCATCGTTTATTCAATCGCGTATGAGCGAAAAATCTCAAGGCATTAAGGGGGGCTCAACCCCGATGGTGTTTGTGCTGGGCATGGTCTCAGCCTTGATTGTTGGTGCCTGTGTCTCACCGGTATTGATTTCCTTTTTAAGCATCGCCATCGCCAAAGGCTCTGCGAGCTTAGGCGCACTGATTATGTTCGCCATGGCAATGGGCATGGGTATTCCTCTCGTGTTGCTCGGCATGGGTGCAGGGCATTTCTTGCCTAAAGCGGGCATGTGGATGGATAAAGTGAAATATGTATTCGGTGCGATGTTAGTCGCTGTGGCGATTTACTTATTATCGGTTTTACCCGCGGTGCCTGTTTTATATCTATGGGCCGCATTTTTCATCATCCTAGCCATTTACTTAGGCGCAACACAATCACTGCCAGAAGGCGCATCAGGCTGGGCAAAGCTATTCAAAGGCATCGGCACAATATTACTCATTTGGGGCGTGCTGGCCTTAGTCGGGGCTTTATATGGTCAACGTGATATCACTCATCCATTACCGCAACGTTTTTTGAGTAATAACGCACCTGCTCAAGGGCAAGTTAACCCTGTTTCTGAGCATCTTTTTACCCGTGTCGATAATCTTGCTGAACTAGATGAGCAACTCGCCCTTGCCAAACAAGCAGGCAAGAATGTGATGATTGATTATTACGCGGATTGGTGCGTAGAATGCGTCAAAATGGAAGAAGCGACTTTTAAGAATCCTGCCGTACGCAGTGAACTAGATGCTAATTTCATTGCTTTGCAAATCGATGTCACCGATCCAAAAGATGAAGACCGCAAAGCATTGAAGAAACGTTTTGGAGTGTTTGGCCCGCCTGCCATCTTATTTTTTGACCGAAGTGGTACACAGTTGAAATCTAAAAACTTTTACGGTTTTAAAAACCCTGATGAGTTTTTAAGTTACATCCAAGCAATTTAATTCTAAAGATTCTTTTCCTTAAAGGGGGCAATCCTTAAAGGGGTCAGTACCCTTAAAATAAGCAATCAAAGCACTGTCAAAGGGTACTGACCTCTTTAAAAGTGTTATTTTAAGAACCTCGCATGAAATATTGGATCACCGCTGTCGCCAGCGTATTAATGCTGGCTTTGGGCTGGCAGTTAGGCACAAACAAAGCGCTTGACCCAAACAAACCAGGCATGTCTGAGGCGGCATTAAGCTTGCCTGATTATCATTGGGATAACTTAAACGGTGGGCAAAGCCAACTCACCGATTGGAAAGATAAAATACTCGTCATCAACCACTGGGCAACTTGGTGCGAACCTTGTCGCAAGGAAATTCCGATGTTCATGGCCTTTCGACAACAATATGCTGAGCAAGGCGTTGAACTCATCGGCATTGCGCACGATGACGAAGACGATGTGCGTCGTTATGTCGATTCCATGGGCATGGATTACCCACAATTACTCGCAGGCTTAAAGCAAGGGCGAAAATGGTTGGCTATGCTGGGTAGCAATGGAAGTTTACCCTTCACGCTCATTTTTGATCGAGATGGCCAGTTACTGGCCTCCAAACTCGGCTTGATGCATGAGTCTGAACTCAAGAAAACCATCTTACCCTTGCTTTAGCCTTGGCCTTAGCGGGCCTGCCTTTAATGACGGGCGATCTTCTGATATAGATCAAAATTCTATCTCGCGGAGCCATAAAAGCTGTACGCACCTAATCGAGGCACGATATACTCATAAATATCAACTTAATTTTCATTATCAACGGCCTTTTGTTATGAGTGCAACCAATTCCCCGATCATTACCTCAAGCTCTGAACTCAGCACCCTTAAAGCTGAGAATGAAAAGCTAAAAAAACTCATGACTAAGATTGAATCCGATAAGGGCAAAAACGCGCTTAAAAAACGCAAGCAAGAACAATCGCTTAAGCCCTATCAAGCCGAACTCATTCGAATGCAAGATTATCTTGAAGAAACCAAGCGCCCGATGCTGATCTTATTCGAAGGCCGTGATGCCTCGGGCAAGGGCGGCACCATTCGCCGTGTTGCGCGTTATATGAACGAAAAACATTACCGCTTAGTGGCCTTAGGCAAGCCCAACCAAGCACAACGCAGCCAGTGGTTTTTCCAGCGCTATGTCACGCATTTCCCGCGCGGAGGTGAAGTGGTTTTATTTGATCGAAGCTGGTATAACCGTGCGATGGTTGAACCTATTTTTGGCTTCTGCTCTGATGATGAATACAAGCAATTCATGAAGGGCGTCACGGGCTTTGAGAAAGACTTAGTACGCACAGGCACCATCTTAGTCAAACTGTATTTCAGCGTCACCAAAGAAGAACAAGCCAAACGCTTTGAACGCAGAAAATCTGACCCACTGCGCCAATGGAAATTAAGCGAAGTAGATTTACAAGCGCAAGAACGTTGGGATGATTTCACTAATCAAAAGTATGAAATGCTCAAACGAACACACATCAACAAAGCACCGTGGACGGTGATTCGTTCTAACGATAAACATCTAGCGCGCTTAAACACGATCCGTACCATTCTTAACGCCGTACCTTACGAGCGCGGTGATACGACATTAGATTTTGTACCTGATCCTGAGGTCGTTATTTCAGGTGCACGCGAAGTGGAACTGATGGAAGCTGAGCGCATTAAATTGGGCAAGTTTACGCATTAAACCAACTGACTATTTTGTCGAAACCCTCTGACATGTATATGCCATCATTGGTGCTATATGCGCCAATGATGGCACGGATTAAGCATGATGCATTGATCGCTAATTTAGAAGCGATTAATTTTATCGGCCAACCTGTAGCTCAAGAGACCTACCTAAGCGGCAAAGACTTCTTTAAGTATTTAAGTTTTCTGGGTTGCGCGCCAAACCTTGCCCTCAACCCTGATGAGAGTGAGCAATATTTACGCATTGTTACCCCCCAATTAGCCCAACCTAAATTATTCTTTAGCCCGCGCGCTAAACCACCCCTTTGCCTGCCATGTAAAGCGCCTATCGAAGATTGGAAAACGAGTATTGACCAAACTAATAAAGGCAGCATCCAATGCCAACACTGTTCAGAAAAAAGTAACATAGACGCACTTAATCTCAGAAAACGCGCGTGCTACACCCAACACCTTATTCAGATAATGCCAGTATTTGAGAGTGAAGCGGTGCCGACAGAAAGTTTATTTTCGGCGTTTGAAAAGCAACTGCACTATGCCTTTAAACTTGCTTATATTTAAAAACGATCGCCTCTAACAAGACACCGCATCTAAGTCTTCGTCATAAATGAAGCTACACTGTGCTGATGTCGCTCTAACCGCACCAATCAACTGTGTATTCTCAATCACTGAATTAGCGGTATCACTCAATGCATACAAACTTCCAATGAGCACTGAGTTCTTCACAATGACTCTAGGCGCAGTTCTATTCGACATACCATAGCCGCGCCGAATACTGCTTCCATCTGCAATGACATGGTTTAAAATAATTCTCGAACGGACTGTTTTTATACCAAACGCATTCACCAATCCCGTCGCTTCCGTCACAACATTTTCATACTTACTCGATGAATTGTCATCAAAAATACCAATCGCCTCATGAATGCCTTCAACATTGATATCCACATCATGAACATTTATCACAGTGCCTAAATTATAAATACCGATCGTATAAGTCCCCGTCGTCGCATGATTATCAATGGCAAGATTACCTAAACTAGAATGAGAGCTTCCTGAAATAATCGCTGAACTACTCGATATCGCCGCCCCTGAAATATTTGCAGTTAGGATGGTGGCATTTTTCCCTGAACCAACCACATTCACATAAGGTTTCAATTGAATAGTAGCGCTCAGTTGATAATAACCAGGTGCAATTCTGACTTCATAAGGTTTAGAAGATGAGGCCTTATTCGCTGCGGCATTAATGGCTGCTTGAACATTGCCAAAGCCAAACACGTCAGGCGTATTCCTAGTTTTCTGATCAACATAGATAACATTGGGTTTCGCGGACGCAGATGCGTCACTCCCGCCTACCAATGGAATAATGACTACCTTTTCATGCGCAAACGACACTTGGCATAAAAACAAGCTGATAAAAATCATGCGGCTAAAATATTTCATCACTAACAATTAATGGCCGCGCCTGTGCCTGAATAGACATGGAAACATTGCTTGCCTGAAGGCTGAATAATATGCCCCTGAATCAATGTATTAACGACACTTGTATCACTGGCGGTATCAATATATAAAGCCTCGCGGCCTGAACCAGGGTTGATGACAAAGTTTGAATCGATCACGAACACATCTGACTGGCCTGTAATATTTAACCCTCGACTGCCTGAGCCACCATAAGCAGCTATATTTAAGCCTTTATAATCTCCAATCGAATCTTTATTGGACACTGCGAAGGCTTTTCGGTTACTGCTTGAGCCAGGCAAACCCACAATCACTCTTACATTTTTAAGATCCACTTCTGCAGGATAATTATAAATACCATAATTATTTACTGCTTTTTGCACGATCACTTCAAGATTTAACAACTGAACACTGGATTCAATGTTTGAAATTGCGATAGCATTTGACCTCGTTGACGTGTTTTTTATCGTCATCTCGCTTAAGGTCGTATCTTCATGGTTGATCAACTTGAGCAACGTACTATCATGCGCATCAAAATGACTAGTGCCGATACTGCCCTGAATGGTCGTTTTCCCAATACCTGCGCCCCGAATACTGACATAAGGCTTGATATTTAAGGTTTGTGTTAAAACGAACTCTCCTTCTCCGAGAATAATTAAATAAGGGTTTGAATTAGAGCCCTGAATACTATTCATAGCAAGGCGTAAATCAGTGTACTCACCATTACCCTCTAAATTCACATGAACAATATTCTCTACCTCAGGCAGTGGCGGAGGGGGAGGCAGGCCAGCGCCAGGTGGGGGGGCATCATCGGCCATTGGAATCACCACCACTTTAACGTGCGCCAAAGTATTCGGCGCCGTCAAAACGACACCCAATGCGACTAACAAAGGTAAAACTGCTCTAAAGAATTTCAACAACTGCTCTAAAAGTTTGGGGTGATTACTTGTTCTGCCACCACAGCAGAAACAATTTCGTACATTATACATATTTATCGCATATAAATCAAGTGCTTAGCTTTGGGCGCTCACCAAGCGTTTAAACTGAAAGACAACTATTTCCGTTTTCGAGACGACGCTTTATTTAAAAGCCGTCAATTTCATTAAAAACTTAGTTTAACTTCGTGTTGACCTTTAGGAATTGAATCAGTATATTCGCCCGTCCTGTTTGCGGCATGGCCTTTTTGGAGACTTTTAAATTGCAACAAATAGTGACACGGGGCATAGCGCAGTCTGGTAGCGCACCTGCTTTGGGAGCAGGGTGTCGGGGGTTCGAATCCCTCTGCCCCGACCATTTTTAAGGTAATGATTAATCCGTTAATTCTGTTATCATTACTTTGATTGAGCGCCCGTAGCTCAACTGGATAGAGCAACGGCCTTAAACGCCAAGTTGGTTCATTCCGGCTTAAAAAATAGGAGCCTGGCCTGGGAAACAAAAACTGGGTCAGTGCAGGACACTATATCGGTGAAACCTTCAGGCGCGTCAATTTATTGGCAAACCTATGGCAATACCGAGGAAACTGGTTAGATACCAAAGGCATGTTGTTAGCCAAATAATATTGGCCAAACACCTTGGGTAGGTATCGAAATATACAGGATCCGTAGAGACTATACGTGTCCCACCTGAAATGGTGAAGATATAGTCCAGACCCCAAACAGGGGGTGCTTTGAGTTGTTTTTACAGTTCAAAGCACTCGCTGGCGGCGAAAGCCGTAGTAGGTAAGCTAAGCCGTAGGTTACAGGTTCGATTCCTGTCGGGCGCACCATTTCGGTGGTCGGTCTCTTAAGTGAGACAAACTGTATTTGCATGCAAATACTTTATGGTGAGCGTAGCTCAGTTGGTAGAGCCCCGGATTGTGATTCCGGTGGTCGTGGGTTCAAACCCCATCGTTCACCCCATTTTTTTATCACGGCCTTTAGTAGTTTAAGACCGTGACGTTCACCCTGCGAGAGTGGCGGAATTGGTAGACGCGCTGGATTTAGGTTCCAGTGTCGCAAGACGTGAGAGTTCGAGTCTCTCCTTTCGCACCATATTTTATTGATTGGTTTTATGACTTAGTTTTTATTATAAAATGCCAATCAATTGTTGGCATCAACAATCATGCCAACCCTTCATTTTTATCCCATATTTAATCTATCATTATTAAACAAGCACAATGAAAGTTACTGTTGAAAACCAAGAAGGTATCGAGCGTAAAATCTCTATTACGCTAGACGCTGATGTCTATGACAAAGCGGTTAAATCTAACTTTGCGCGTTATGCAAAATCAGCCAAAACCCCTGGTTTTCGTGCTGGCAAAACCCCACAAAGATTGCTAGAACAGCAATTTAGCGGCCTTGCTGTGAAAGATGCGATCGATAACTTGATCAACGAATATTATCCTAAGGCGTTACAGCAAGAAAAATTGGTGCCAGCCAGCTTACTGTCTATTACGCCAACAGAAACTGAGCGCGGCAAGGCGTTTAGCTTTGATGTGCTGATTGAAGTTTATCCTGAAATTGATAAACCAAGCATTGATGGCATTCAAATCGATCAGACCGATGTTGCTGTAGAAGATGTTGATATCGATCGCACAGTCGAGAGCATTCAGCAACGTCAAGTTCAATATACTGAAAGTAAGAAAGCTGCCGCAAAGGGTAATCAAGTCATCATCGACTTTAAAGGCAGCATTGACGGTGAGGTTTTCGGTGGCGCTGAAGCAACGGATGCTTCCTTAGTGTTAGGCGATGGTCGCTTTATGCAAGAATTTGAAGACAACCTAAAAGGCGCTAAAAAAGGCGACGAAAAAACATTTGAAGTAAGCTTCCCTAAAGACTACCACGGCGCAGAAGTGGCAGGCAAAACCGCTGAATTCGTGGTTCAGGTTAAGCAAGTGAATGCCGGCAAATTACCGACCGTTGATAACGATTTTGCTAAAGCGATGGGCGTTGAAGGCGGCGTAAAAACTATGCGCGAGGAAATCAGCGCGGGTTTATCACGCGAGATGAACCAGAAATTACGCAATGAAGTGCGCGATCAAGTCTTCGAGGCTTTGGTCAAGAAATATGATATCGCCATTCCAAAATCACCAGTTGAAGAAGAGATTGACCGTGCGATTGCTGAAATCAGCAAGCAAATGAAGCAACAAAATGTACCTGATTCAGGCGACATGCTTAAGCGCGAGAACTATGAGAAGGATGCTAAACACCGCGTAAAACTAGGATTATTAGTGCGCGCCGTGGTTGAAAACGAAAAAATTGTAGTGGATCAGGATAGGCTTAAAAATCACATCATGGAAATGGCAGGTAACTACGATCAACCTGAGCAATTCATTCAGCACGTGATGGGCGATGATCAGCAACGTAATCAGTTCGCAGGCATCGTTTTAGAAGAGCAAGTGGTTGAATTTTTATTAAAAGGCGCGAAGATTAAGAAGGTAAAGAAATCTTATGAAGATTTCATGAAGCCGGCGTAATTTCGCCCACCACATCGCCTATAATGTCGATGAGCCTTTAATCTTAAAAAACACACTTTATGAATATCAAACAAGCCAGCCTATCTGATTTCACCTCTATGAACGCGCGAGAACTTGCCGAGGCAAGTGTTCAAGCGAATATAGAGGCCGCGGGTGGATTGGTGCCAATGGTGATTGAAACCACGGGACGAGGCGAACGTGCTTTTGATATTTACTCGCGCTTATTAAAAGAACGCGTGATTTTTCTAGTGGGCCAAGTTGAAGATTACATGGCGAACTTAATCGTCGCACAATTATTATTCTTAGAATCTGAAAATCCTGAGAAAGATATCTCCCTGTATATCAACAGCCCAGGTGGTTCAGTGTCCGCAGGGATGTCGATCTACGACACCATGCAGTTTATTCATTGCGATGTCAGCACCGCTTGCATCGGTCAAGCTGCCAGTATGGGCGCAGTGTTGCTCACCGCTGGCGCAAAAGAAAAGCGTTTTGCGCTTCCACATTCACGCATCATGATTCATCAGCCACTGGGCGGCTTTCAAGGCCAAGCCAGTGATTTCGACATTCACGCCAAAGAGATCTTACGCATCCGCGAAGAATTGAATCAAATCTTGGCGAACCATACTGGCCAAAAAATCAAAACCATCGCAAAAGACACCGAGCGCGATAATTTCATGAGCACAGATGAGGCCGTGAAGTATGGTTTAATTGATTCGATGCTCTCCAAACGCGCGGATATTCCGAGCTAACCTTCCTTTTTAAAACGCTGCGCAAACCATCTTTGCGTGCGATTAATTCACATTCATATCTTGAAAACACCGTGGCTGTGCCACATACTTGTGTTTATCTAGTTAAACCAATGACGAAATCAATTTAAGCCAATGGCAAAAGATAAAGATCAGGAAGAAGAGAAGTTATTATATTGCTCATTTTGCGGTAAGAGCCAAAATGAAGTGCGCAAGCTCATTGCGGGCCCTTCGGTGTTTATCTGCGATGAATGCGTTGATTTATGCAACGACATCATTCGTGAAGAGATTGACAGCCAAGATGAAGAACCAGGCGAAGCAACGTCTACTCCAACCCCCCAAGAAATCCATGCGATTTTAGATGATTACGTCATCGGCCAGCCCGATGCTAAGAAAGTGTTGTCGGTAGCGGTTTATAATCACTACAAGCGTATCTTCAATGAAGAAAAAGACGCCGAGGTTGAGCTATCTAAAAGTAATATTCTATTAATTGGCCCCACTGGCACGGGTAAAACCTTGCTCGCTGAAACCCTGGCGCGTCAATTAAACGTGCCTTTCACCATGGCCGATGCCACCACCTTAACCGAAGCGGGTTATGTGGGTGAAGATGTTGAGAACATCATTCAAAAATTATTACAAAAATGTGATTACGATGTCGAGCGTGCGCAAATGGGCATTATTTACATCGATGAAATTGATAAAATCTCAAGAAAATCAGATAACCCTTCGATTACCCGAGATGTATCAGGCGAAGGTGTACAACAAGCTTTATTAAAATTAATTGAAGGCACGGTTGCCTCAATTCCGCCTCAAGGTGGCCGCAAACATCCTCAGCAAGAATTCTTGCAAGTTGATACGCGTAACATCTTATTCATTGTTGGCGGTGCTTTTGCAGGTTTGGAAAAAGTCGTGCAACAGCGCACTGAAAAATCAGGCATTGGTTTTGGCGCAGAAATTAAAGACCGCACCGCTGAAGAGCGTTCAGGCGAATTGTTAAACAACTTAGAAGTCGAAGATTTAGTTCGCTACGGCTTGATTCCTGAGTTTGTTGGCCGGTTGCCTGTTCATGCAGTGCTAGAAGAATTAACCGAAGAATCTTTATTACGCATCTTACTTGAGCCGAAAAATGCCTTAGTCAAGCAATATCAAAAGCTGTTTGAATTCGAAGGTGTAGAACTCGAATTTCGTGATGATGCCTTAAAAGCCATCGCTGAAAAAGCCAAAGATCGTAAAACAGGTGCGCGTGGCCTGCGTTCTATCATCGAACGTGCCTTACTTGAAACCATGTATGAACTGCCTTCACTAGACGGCGTAAAGAAGGTCATCATTGATAAAGCCGTTATCTTTGAAGGTACGCGGCCTTTATTTGTTTACGAAGAAGTTAAGCAGGCCAAAGCCTCTTAAGAGCAACTCTATTAATTGTGATTTAGAAATAATTAATAGAGCCCTTAAGTTTATTCCATCAGTCTATGCTCAAAGGCTTAGCCCCTATTGTTGGTGTTGAACCTGAAATCTTAATTTTAGGTTCGATGCCCAGCGTAGCTTC
>JAZGFQ010000310.1:0-3483 GCA_036479635.1 Arenicellales bacterium | reverse complement strand
CTTTGCCCGAAGCCTTTTCCAATTTAAATCCAACCGCCTTATTACTGGGCATCATTACCTTATTTGTGGTGTATTTCACGCCGAGTAAAATCAACAAATTCTTACCCGCGCCCTTGCTCGCTTTAGTGATTGGTACCGCTTTATTATTACTGGTTTTTCAAGACAAGGGCATTACCATTTTAGGTGCTATTCCCACGGGGCTGCCCGAGTTTCGGCTGCCACAAATCGAGCTGTCAATATTACCGACCATGATCAAATCCGCGCTCATTTTGGCTTTATTAGGCACCATTGATTCCCTGCTCACCTCACTGGTTGCGGATAACATCACCAACACTTACCATAAATCAAATCGTGAACTCGTAGGCCAAGGCATCGGCAACACATTAGCAGGCTTATTTGGTGGCTTGCCTGGCGCAGGCGCAACCATGCGCACAGTGGTGAATGTACGCGCAGGCGGTTTAACGCCGATCTCAGGCGCGCTTCATGCGCTCGTTTTATTATCTATCGTGCTGGGCTTAGGCGGGGTGGCAAAATTTATTCCACATGTCGTATTAGCAGGCATTTTAATTAAAGTCGGCACCGATATCATCGATTGGGACTACTTAAAACGGCTACATAAAACAGGCCATGCTGGCATCGTCATCATGTTTACCGTCTTATTCACAACTGTTTTTGTTGATTTAATCATCGCCGTTGCCATCGGCATGACCATGGCTGCGATTATGCTCTTAAAGCGTCAAACAGATTTACAACTTTCTAAGATGAACATCGTGCGCGGTATCGATGAGGCCTCGCCGTTAAGCGAGCAAGGCCAACAGATTATGGACGATGCCGACGGACAAATCTTGCTTTATCATATCGGTGGGCCGGTGAGTTTTGGTGCGGCTAAAGAAATGCAGCGCATGCAAAGTTTTCAGAAAAACTATGCTGTGCTGGTGCTAGATTTACACGACGTGCCTGCACTTGATTACACTGCCTCATGCGCCATCAAAGATATTATTAAAAATGCCCAAAGCACAGATCGTAAAGTGTTAGTGATTATGCCGCACAGTGGGCCGGCAAAGATACTTGAGCGAGAGCAAGCCCTCGAAAGCGTCAGCAGTGAATTCAAACATAGTCAGCGCATCGATGCCTTACAACACGCGCAGACGTTATTATAAAAGGTTCGAAAATAGCCTGGGCATGACGCTTTTTTGCGTGCTTTTGTGAAATCAACATTTAGGTTATAGTGCTAGAATATTTCAGACAGCATCCATCACCATGTTTTCTACCAACGCGCCCCATAAAGCCAGCTTAGATAGTTTTACCCTTAACGGTAAAATGATGCGCTATAGTTTATTCGCGCCACGCTTATATAATTTCTGTCTTTCCTTGGGCTTCACACCCGGCAAAATTATGCCCTCACGCGCATTTTGCTCAGATGAAAGCCAAGGTTTTCCAACCATTTTACTCGCCAAGCATTTCGGTGCCTTTCCGTTTAATCATGGTCGTGTAGGCGGTATTGTTGCCACCGGCCGCCACGGGCCTCATGCACATCATGGCAAAGACTTATTAATCGTTCAGGCCAGCCATGTCGGCTATGACCCAGAAACTGAAAACTTCGGCGAGTACCGTCGTTTTCAAACCCAAGGCGAGCATAAATCCACCAGCTGTGGAAAAATCACCGCCACCTTGCAATGGTATGAGCAAGAACATGCCTTGGCCACGCAGAGCATTTTCTTAACGCTCGACAACGATACGCATTACCTTACCATTGATAAAGATTTACTCAAGACCGATAAGGCCGAAGGTTTGTTTTTAAATTTAGATAAATTGGTGGGCGAAGCGGCTAGGCCAGATCAATCTTTTAGCACAGCTTATCGGTTCAAAGCATCGAAAGCCTTTTGCCAAAATATAGATGCCTCAGCGTGGCAAGCAAATCAACGTATTGCCATTGGCACACATTTAAAGCCTGATTATTTTTATTTCAAACGTAATATAAATGAAGATACAGAAGGCCATTCACACCTAGAGCATAATCTCATTGCTGCCATGCCTTGGATTTTATGTGCAGACCACCCCGCACTGGCTGCCGCTAAAATTAACACACAAGTTGAGTTCGATCGTACTTACCGCAGCATTGTTAGAGAACCGAGTTACCAAGGTAAAAACCTGTTATTCATGGCCGGCTTACACATCGATATTTCCCCCAAAGAAAAACAGTTATTTCCATTAACTAAATTCATTCCTTGGGCCGCTTATCATCAAACAGAGCAGGGCCAAAAAAACATGATTGAACAGGCCGAATTAACCCGCTTATTGCGTGCGCAAAGCACTGATAACCCCGATAAGATTGATTTAGAAATAGAGATCAACGCTATGGAGGCTTTGCAAGAAGTTAAAATAAAACCTTAACGCCGAATTAAAGCCGCCTACTGCGTCATCTCTTTCATCTTCCCATGATCCATGGTTTTTTGATGTTGCATTTTTTTCTTCATGCCTGACATGCCACTCAAAATTTTCTTCACCTCAGCCTGAATAACATCGCTAGAACCATCATCAAAACTAAGTTTAATATCCACTATTTGTCCTAGCGTTAAAGGTTGTTTTAAACCAATCAGCATCATATGCAAACCGCCTGGTTTTAATACTGCTTCACCTTGTGCAGGCACATCAATTTTCTCAACCTGACGCATACGCATCACGCCATTATCATGCACATGAGTATGTAGTTCCATGGATGCAGACACATCGCTTTGCGCGCTGACCACTGCACGGTTTTCAGCGCTGTGATTTTTCAGCACCATAAACGCACCCGTTACTTTTTGTGTCGGTGGCAATAACCGAATATATGCCTCTTCAGCCACAACACCTGCAGCAACCGCATTAAAGCTAAATAGACAAAAAGTGATGATCAATATTTTTTTCATGTTCTTACGCGTTGTTTAAAAATGATAGTTTAATTTATTCGCTCAGCCTGATACCTAAGCTGAATCAAAAAGAGTGGTGATTATATATTCCCAAACACGCTATTAAATACTAAACTTATCCTTAATGTTGCGGGTGTAGTTTAATGGTAAAACTGGAGCTTCCCAAGCTTCTGACGAGGGTTCGATTCCCTTCACCCGCTCCAATTTTCTATATGAACCCCTCTGCATAATTCTAAGCAGACATAACGCGCTTCATTTACACTTCAGGGATGACCTATCCTAACTTCGATGCACTCAATTTTGATAACCGCTTCACACGCGAATTAGCTGCCGACCCTGTCTTAGATAATAGCCGCAGGCAGGTGCGCGAAGCGGTGTATTCACGGGTTAAACCCAGCCATGTAAAGCAGCCCAAGTTGATTATTCATTCAGCAGAAATGTTGGCACATCTGGGCTTAAATGCCACTTATTCAAGCGATTCTGATTTCACAGAAACGCTTTCAGGCAACCGTTTAGCCAAAGGCATGGATGCTTATGCAACCTGCTACGGCGGCCATCAATTTGGCCATTGGGC
>JAZGFQ010000309.1:0-8348 GCA_036479635.1 Arenicellales bacterium | reverse complement strand
CTAAGGTATATAAATGCAATTTCAGGTATCTTAATATTGTTGAGCGTATTCGTTTTTGGTAAATATGGAAATGTTTGGGTTGAAAAAGATAAGGAATCGAGCCCACTTTGATAATTCATCAAGGGGTTAGCCAACTTGATTTATTAATAAAGTTGCTAGTGAATTAAATATTACTTCTAAGAATTTAAAGGCAAAATCCACAATTCTAAATCATCTGGGATGTCTAGATCTACTGGACAGAAGAACCCAGATTTGGAATTTTGCGCTAAATGTGATGCAGGTTGCCTATAGTAGGCGGAAGAAATGGTATAACCGTAGGAGACGAAATCGTTAATATATATGATTAGTAATAAGGCAACATTACGCATATTTAGTGAAACACTAATTATTAAAAGAAATCGAAGATATGCTCGGTCATAAATCGGGAACCTTAGAGGGTAATCCCAAAATCATTGCTTGAATATGAAGGGCTTTTTACAGATAGAGGCGCTGCAATACGTGAGGCCTTTAATTCTGTTAGGTTGCACTGAAACCTAGGAAAGGCAGTATAAGGCAAAAGGATCAGAAGCTTACAAAAACAAAGTAATCGCTAACAGCCAAAAGGCTTCACTGATCTCAACGGTTGCCCCTAAAGTATCGCCCGTAAAGCCATTAATGCGCCGAATCATCACCCTGCGTAATAGATAAAGTAGCGCGCATAATATTAGCAACGCTTTTAAGGAAACCCACGCACAGAACAGGCCGATTACGCCCAAGATTATTTTCACTGCAAAAAGATTTAAATGCTCGATAACCGCGCTGACCAAGCCCTGTTTACGCGCATAATCGGTGCTGAGCATCATTAATAATATTGAAGCTCGGCCTATCACGGGCGCTAATAGCAGTGCTAAAAACTGTTGTTCTGAGACCAGCACGGTTAAGGCGCTGAATTTAAGCAGCAAGATCAACACAATCGCCACCACGCCGCCCGTGCCGAGTAATGGGTCTTTCATGATTCGATGGGTTTTTTCTATATCGTTTAAACCGCCCATCCATGCATCGCTGCTATCGGCTAAGCCGTCTAGGTGCAACGCGCCGGTGATGCCCACCCAAATCAAGGTTAAAATAGCGGCAATAATGTTCGGGTTTACAGCGTTAAATTGCCAGCTAACCAGCACTAAAATAACCCCGATTAATAAACCAACTATAGGATAAAACAAAGCTGCGCGGGCTTGATCTTGCTCGGAAAAGGTTTTAATTTGAGGGGTGGGAATACGCGTTAGAAACTGTAGCGCAATGATGAATGCGCGTATAGGGGCTTGGGTGTCGAGTAAGGTTTTTATCATGGCTAGGTGTTCGATGGTGTATTTCGGCTGAGCTCCGCGACAGACCAATTCCAGCCTGACAATGAAACTTCATTGTCGTCATAACAATGCAGGCGATGAATGCGGCCGTAATCAACGCTTAGTTTTTGGCTGTGTCGGTAATCCAAACCTAAGGCGTGGCTGGCAATGGCTCGAATCACCCCTGCATGGCAGATGAGTAAGATATTTTTGCCTTGATGTTGTTTGAGCATCGCCTGCCAAGCGCTTTCGATTCTTTTAATGAAGGCGATCATGCTTTCACCCTGAGGGGCTTTAAACCCTAGTGGGTTTGACCATAGCTCAGTTAATTGCGTTTGATCTGTCTCCCAGATAGATTGCCGCGTGCGCCCCGTCCAATCGCCAAAATCTAATTCTTGAAATGTAGGTTCAATGATTAACGATAAATTTTGCTCGCCGGCTAGTTCTGTTGCAAAGGCACTGCAACGCGTGCTTGAAGACGTGATGACCACATCCCAACCTTGATACTTTTTTAAAGGTGCTAATTGCGCCCAACCTTGCTTGCTTAAAAGCTCATCTGCGGGTGCGCAGTAGAGATCGGGCGTTAAAACCTCGCCATGGCGCACCAGATCTATCGTCGTCACACTGGCGTTCACCATTAGCGATGAAAGCGGTGTTGAACGGAGTGAATCTGTGGTTTTTTAGCGGGTGGCTTGGGCCAAGACTGAGTTTGTTTTTTAGCGGTAGGGTGAGCCGACGTTATATTGAAAAAACTTAAAGTGATCTCGCCCATGCGGTCTAGTAGGCCAATTTGGTTAATATCACCTCCTTCATAAATAAGGTTACCGCGTATTTCGCCTAGCGCATCTAGGCAAGGGTATAACTCAACTTTATCATTTAAGTGAAACACACAATTATGTTTTTGTAATGAGGTGATTACGGCGCGCATGAGCTCATAATCAATGGCGCGCTCTGAAATTAAGCTACGCATATTGTGGCTGTCATCCATAATGGGTAAAACATCGCCGCCAAGGGTGTCTGACATAAAACGCAGGTAATCAATAAATATGAGCGCCTTATCAGTCATCTTGTTTAAAAGGGGCATAAAAACCCATCATTTTTTGATGATGCGCAATGCGCCGAATGGCGATGGTTGAGGTGATTTCATTCAAGCTGTTTAAATAATCGAACACAGCGGTATGTAAGTGATATTTATCTTGGTTTAAGGTGTTGTCGTAAATCGCATCACGAATGAGGGCATGTTTAAATTGATACCAGCTGGCATCTTGATCAACTTGAAACACTTGTTCCTCCTCAATGAGCGTTTGAATGATGTTGTCAGTTTGTTTTGTACTTAATTCTAAAATTTTAGCGATGATGTCTAGATCAAATTCTTGGCCAACCACCGCAGCGAGTTTAGCCAATGCTTTAACGTCTTTCGAGAATCCGTCGTATCGCTCGATGAATAAATCAAACAAGGTAGAAGGGGTTTGCAAATGGGTGTTGTCATCGGATGTTGCATGACGCATGGCGTTTAGGGTTAATTCTTCCAGCACCAGCGGCACACCTTCGCTTTTATTTAGAATATCTTGTTTTTGCTCATCTGAAAGCGTTGCGCCTGTGTAAAGGGAATCTAATAATTCAGATGATTTACGTGCAGGCAAGCGTTTAAGGGCAAAATCAGTCACAAAAGGTTGATCGAACTCTGGAATCTCAACACCCTCTGTTCGATAAGTGACGACCACCATCAAGGACTTTTTCTCTAAGCCTTTCACAGAGGCTTCTAATAACCGTTTTGAGGCGGCATCTGCCCAATGCATATCTTCGATGATGACTAAAACAGGCGCGCGCCGCGTAAACATTTGCGGTAATTGCACGCAAGCACGGATGGCGTAATCAATCTCACGCGGGCTTAAATCACGTTCACTGTCGCGCCGATGCGTGTCTAGCACTAGAGGCAGCAAAATTGGGTTGAAAATGTCGCGGCTCACGCCCCATGAATCAAGTAGGCCATTTAATTTGTCGGTGATGACATCAGGTGTGTCTTGTTTTTTGACTTGAATCGCGCGCGATATTTGTTGCATCACGGGGTAAAGGGGTGAGCCTTTAGCAAAATTAGAGCATTGATAGCGCAGCACGAGCATGTCTTGTGACTGACGCCTGACTCGTTGCTGAAATTCAGCTAAAACACGAGACTTTCCAATGCCTGCAGGGCCTTTAATGACGGCAACTTGGCCGTGTTTTTGGGTGGTCAACTCCCAGCGGTTGAGCAAGGCATCCATGGTTTCACCTCGGCCAACTAAGGGGGTGAGTTTGATGCGTTTGCTGGCATCGAAACGAATTTGTGATGCATTAGCGCCTTTTACGCGCCACACATCGGTGATGTCATCAAAGCCTTTTAATTTAAGCTGGTCTTGAGGATAAGCAGAAAACTCAAACAAGCCTTTAGTTTTTGAATAGGTTTCAGGACAAATTAATACTTGCCCTTCCGTCGCCAAGCTTTGTAGGCGTGCGGCAAGATAAGGCGGTTGGCCTAATATGCTTTGAGATTTTTGATCTGTGGCGTGTTTCACCAAAGCTTCGCCACTGGCAATACCGACTCTAATCTCAAGCTTGAGCGTGCCATTAGTAGATTCAAACGAACGTAATTCGTTAATACTATTAATGAGTTCATCGCCTGCGCGAACGGCTGATTCTGTTGAATTTTCCTTGCCCGTGAATAAAGCGACGATACCATCGCCAAGTTCTTCCACCACTTTGCCACCAAAATCCGCCACCACTTGCGCGCAGCTTGTTTGATAACGCTGCATGATACGTTCAACTTGCTCAGGATCAAGATGGCGCACTAAATTCGTTGAACTGACGACATCACAAAATAAGGCTGAAATATATCGGCGCCCCAGAGGTGTTTGTGAGGTGTCGTCATCGTGAAAGGCTTCACTCGAAGCAGGCAGACCACATTGACCGCAAAAACGGTTCTCAGCGGGGTTAATCGCGCCGCAAGTTTGACAGGTGATATCAGACATAAATCAAGCCTTATGGTTAGCCTTTATAATTAGATTGGAGCGGGGTGAATGAGACGTATCATACCCTCTTATTCAGCTATTATTCAACTGTTGCTCAATCGCCCAATGAATATGCTCGGCAACGCGTGCATCAGCGTGATCTTTACGGCTGGATAAGGCGGCTAAATTCTCGGCATTCTGCTTTGTATTGCCCTTAGCATTACCCAGTGCTACTGCAATGTTTCTAAGCCAGTTTTGGTAGCCAATGCGTCGAATGGGCGAGCCCTCGAGTTGCTTTAAGAAAGTAGCTTCATCCCAGGCAAATAATTCGGTTAACGGTTTGTCTTTAATTAAACTGTTCGGATGAAACGCGGTTTCACCGGTTAAGGTGGCAAAACGGTTCCATGGGCAGAATAATTGGCAATCATCACAGCCATAAATACGGTTGCCGATCAATGGGCGCAGCGCTAACGGAATATCGTCGTGGTTTTCGATGGTTAAGTAGGAGATACATTTGCGTGCATCGACCACATACGGCGCAATAATGGCTTGGGTCGGGCAAACATCAATGCAGGCGGTGCAGCCACCACAATGGTTTTTGCGAGCGCTGGTTTCGGGTAGCGCAAAGTTTAGATAAATTTCGCCTAAGAAAAACCATGAGCCCGCCTCGCGGTTTAAAATATTTGAATGCTTACCCATCCAGCCTAAGCCTGCTTTATGCGCGATGGGTTTTTCCATCACCGGCGCGCTGTCAGTAAACACGCGATATTCAACCTCATCTATTTCAGACTGAATTTTTAAGGCCAATTGTTTTAAACGTTTACGAATGAGTTTGTGGTAATCACGGCCTAAGGCGTAACGAGAAATATAGGCGGTATTGGGTTCACTCAAAACATCAATGGCCTGTGATTGTGATTCAGGCAAGTAATCCATGCGCAGGCTTAAAATAGACACCGTGCCCGGAATAAGCTTATCGGGCTCGGTGCGCTTAGTGCCATGGCGCTGCATGTAATCCATCGAGCCATGAAAACCGTTTAATAACCAAGCGTGCAAGCGGCTTTCAGCTTCACTTAGATCAAGGTTAGAAACGCCTATATCAGCAAAACCCAGTTCTTTTGCCCAAGATTTAATCTGCGTAAGCAGCGCCTCGGCCTTGGAATTTGTTAAAGTCGGGTTGTGCATCGGTGAATGATGATTTATAAATATGAGACCTCAGCATAACCCAAGTGCATAGAAAAATGAGATAGTTTTGTCAAGAAGATTGGAAATAAATAGTCGTTTTATCTTGTGCTTGGATTATGCTGAGTGCTCAACAAATTTCAAGCAATGAAAACAAATCAATTAAACGCAAATATCTCGGCTCAGACATGGGCATGGCTAGTTATATTCTTTGCTGTACTGATTTGGTCGGGCATTGCGCCTGCTAGCCGTTTCACATGGGTGTTGGAGGTATTGCCAGCCTTGTTAGGGTTGCTAGCGCTCGCAGTAGCATATCCTAAATTTCGGTTTACGCCCTTGGTCTCAGTGCTCATTTTACTGCACTGCCTGATTTTAATGGTCGGTGGGCATTACACTTATGCTGAAGTGCCGTTGTTTGATCGCCTAGCTGAATGGATGGGCAGTGCGCGTAATAATTTCGATAAATTAGGTCATTTTGCGCAAGGCTTTGTGCCTGTTTTGGTGGTACGCGAGATCGTGCTGCGCCGAGACATCATCAGCAAACCTTTCTGGGTAGGGTTTTTTAGCGTGTGTTTTTGTTTAGCGTTTAGTGCCTTTTATGAATTGCTTGAATGGTGGGTGGCGCTTTGGGTGGGTGAATCGGCAGAAGATTTCCTCGGCACTCAGGGCTACATTTGGGATACGCAATCAGATATGTTTTATGCCTTAATCGGCGCGGTATTGGCTTTGGCGTTGCTGAGCCGAAGCCATGATCGTCAAATTGAGGCGGTTTCACCCAGATGATTCAATATCCTTTAAACTCAAGTGAGCAAATGATGGCGTTTAGCCAGCAGCTCGCACCCAATATAAAAGCAGGGCAGGTGGTGTTTTTAGAAGGCGACTTAGGCGCAGGCAAAACTACGCTGGTTAAAGGCTTGTTAGCAGCTTGGGGTTATGCGGGCGTAGTGACTAGCCCAACCTTCACCTTATTGGAAAGCTATGATCTGGCTGATTTTTCGGCGCATCATTTTGATTTGTATCGGATGGAATCGGCTGAAGAATTAGAAATGATCGGTGCGCGCGACTTATTCAATACAAGCAGCATTTGTTTGTTAGAATGGCCGCAAAAAGCGGCAGGGTTTTTACCCCAGCCAGATTTAACCATTGTCATCGAATATGTAGATCAAGGGCGCGTTGTGCGCTTACTCGGGCAAGGTTTTGATACGCTTAATCTTAATTGGAATATTTAATTTATGTTGGTTTCTTGTTTTAAATCTAAAGCTTTCAGTGCAGCTTTACTCGTATTGATATTGATGCAAGCGCAGTTTGCCAGCGCCGCTAAATTAAATGATATCCGAATTTGGAATGCGCCTGAGCGCACGCGCATCGTGCTGGATTTAGACCAAGTGCCCAAGTTTAAACAGTTTCACTTAGCCAACCCTTCGCGTTTTGTAATTGATTTACCCAGTACAACACTGAACACGCGTGCACCCAAAAACAAACAGGGTGCGTTTGTCTCTAACGTTCGTCTAGGCGTGCCGAAAGAAAATATCGCACGCGTGGTGTTAGATTTAGCGCAAGCGGTCAAGATTGAAACGAAAGTGTTCAAACCAACGGCGGGCTATCAACATCGGCTTATTATTGATGTTTACCCAAAAAACAAAGCAAAAGCCGCGCAGAACAGTGCTGTGGCCAAGGTTGCGTCACCTAAAAAGGCAACGCAATCTAGCGCTTCAAACACTAAGCGTAAACCCAGCGCCCAAGCAAACGCCCAAGTAAACGCTAAGGCAAAGAAGAAAGAAACCTTGATTATCGCCATTGATGCAGGGCATGGCGGCGAAGATTCAGGCGCGCGTGGCAAGCGCTCGAAAGAGAAAAAAGTCGTGTTGCAGGTGGCCAAGCGTTTAAAGCGTAAAATTGATGCACAAAAAGGCATGAAAGCCGTGTTAACGCGCACAGGTGATTACTTCATTCCCCTTAGAACACGCACTAAAAAAGCGCGCGAAGCAGGTGCAGATATTTTTATTTCGATTCATGCCGATGGCTTTAAAGATCGCTCTGCACGCGGCTCCTCGGTGTATGCTTTATCCTTACGCGGCGCGACCAGTGAATCTGCACGCTGGCTAGCGAATAAAGAAAATTCAGCCGATTTAGCAGGCGGCGTGAGCATTTCAGAACGCGCGGATGACGTGGCTAAGTTGTTGTTAGATTTATCCATGGGCAGCACTCAGCACGAAAGCATTAGCCTAGCCGCTTCGGTGCTCAAAGAATTCAAAAAAATCGGCAAGGTACATAATAATAAAGTTGAGAAAGCAGGTTTTGTAGTGCTTAAATCGCCTGACATTCCCTCTATTTTGGTGGAAACTGCGTTTATTACTAACCGCGCTGAAGAACGTTTATTAAACACTGCTGCACACCAAGAAAAATTGGCGAATGCGATTTTAGTGGGCGCAATGACTTACTTGAAAAAATCCAGTTATCACACCGCACGCGGTCAATAACACCAGCCAATATGCAGCCTAAAAAAATTCAGCGCTTAGATGATCGCTTAATCAATCAAATTGCCGCAGGCGAGGTTATCGAACGACCAGCTTCATTGCTCAAAGAATTGCTCGAAAACAGTTTAGACGCACAGGCTGATTTCATCGACATTCAAATCGAGCGCGGTGGCATGAAACGCATTGAAGTCTCCGATTCAGGCACGGGCATTCCCAAAGATGAGTTGGAACTCGCGCTCTCACGCCACGCCACCAGTAAGCTCAGCAGTTTTGATGATTTATACCAAATCAACAGCTTAGGTTTTCGTGGTGAAGCCTTACCCAGTATTGGCGCGGTCTCCAAATTACGCTTATGCTCCAAAGTTGAAGCGGCAGCGTCAGCTTTT
>JAZGFQ010000308.1:0-2678 GCA_036479635.1 Arenicellales bacterium | reverse complement strand
ACGATTGCATCAAAAGGGGCTTTATTTGGCCAACCTTGGTAACCATCCCCCGTTAAATAAGAAATGTTTTTATAACCTAGTGTTTGTAAACGCTCGCGGGCACTTAATGATAAAGCCCCAATACGTTCGACGGTAAACACCCAATCCGCTAACTGCGAGAGTATGCAGGCCTGATATCCACAGCCCGTCCCAATATCCAGCACACGCTTAACCTTTACATCGCCGGCCAACACCAGCTGCGTCATCAAGGCTACGCTGTGAGGCTGAGAGATGGTTTGTTGATGGCCGATAGATAAGGCTACGTCTTGATAAGCATTGTGTTTTAAGGCCTCATCTAAAAACAAATGTCGTGGGGTATCAAACATGACCGATAACACCGCTTCATCTGCAATGCCTTGCTCGCGCAGACGATCAATCATGCGCCTGCGGGTTCTTTCTGAGGTTTGCCCAGCGCCTAAACGGCTCAAGCCATGATCTACCATGATTCGCCTGCCAGCCAATCTGCCAAATGCGCTACGCGCTGATGATGGGTTAAATCAAACTGAACGGGTGTGATGGACGCATAGCCATCGATAATCGCAGCAAAATCAGTGCCATCAGATTTATTTTCCGCACGCCCAGCGGGGCCGATCCAATAAACGTCTTTGCCATGCGGATCTTGCGCTTTGATCGCCGGCGAGGGTGGCTTGCGCGTGCCTAAAGTGGTGGCGCGCACGCCTTTTAAATCTGCTAGAGGCACATCAGGCACATTAATGTTTAACATGATATCCGCAGGCAAGGGCTGGTGGCCTAACTTTCTGATCAAATCTTGCACGATCTTGCCCGCTGTTTCAAAATGCGCCATCTCGCGCCCCGCTAAGGAGACCGCCACCGCAGGCAAGCCTAAGAAGCGCCCTTCCATTGCCGCGGCAACGGTGCCAGAATATAAAGTGTCATCGCCTAAGTTCGCGCCATTGTTAATGCCTGAAACCACCAAATCAGGTTTCACATCAAGCAAGCCTGTTAAGGCAATATGCACGCAATCCGCAGGCGTGCCATTGACAGCATAAAAATTTGACTCTATTGGCTGTACCCGTAAAGGGCGATCTAAAGTGATCGCGTTACTCGCGCCACTATGATTTCGTTCAGGCGCAACGATGGTCAACGTCGCCACTGACTCAAGCGCACGCCGCAGCGCCGCCAAACCAGGCGCTAAATAACCATCATCATTGCAAAGCAGAATATTCATGGCGCCCTTATACCTTTACTGATCATGAATGTCACGCAGAGATGCACGGTAAGCATTAAATTCACTAAATCCCGCATGAAATAAGTAGTTTCATGTATAGCTAAATTATCTCTATCAATCAAATTTTCTGATCGTTATAGCGTTATAAATTAAGGTAAAATCAGCGCGTCTTTAGTATTTGCACAGGACATTAAGCGACACCCAACCTAAAACTACACACTGAGCACCGAAAACATGACCATAAAACAAATTTTTAAAACACTCTCTTTGACTGCCGTTGCAGCCGTAATGAGCATCAGCTTATCAGGCTGCATTGCTGATGGCCCTGACGCAAGTACAGGCGCTTCTAGCTTGCCTGTTGCGAGCACATCAGCTAAAGCCACTGCCGCACCTGCAGCAGCCACAACTACAGCCTCTGCTACAACTGCGCCTACAGCAACCGAACCTGCTGTAGCCAAGGCTGCACCTGTTGCAGCCGCGCCTGTCGCCGCAACTAAGGCGGTTGTTGCCACTGGCAATGATGCTTATGCAAAAGCCAGCCCTTTCCCAGGTGGTTGCTTATTGTGGAAGCCGCATTCAGAAATTGATGGTGGCTTAGTCGTTTTAGTGCCTGCTAACATGGGCGGCGCAACCCCTGTGATTCGCAGAGCTAACGGTGAAGTATTTGCCACAGGTCGTGAGCACGTTCAAGCGCGTGGTCATAACTTATGCGACGGTATTCGTTATCATTATGTCTTTGGAAAAGGCACAGGCGGTGCATTTCCAAGACCTTCAATCTTAAGTATCGGTGGTGCGAACTACCAAATCCCAAACCCTGCTGGACGTTACTAAAAGCCACACGGTAACAAGACGCATTAAAAAGCAGCTCATTGAGCTGCTTTTTTTATGTCTATGTTTTGTAATGCCTTACTTTATTTTCACCAATACACCAGAAACATCAACATTCACGCGTTGCCCCACTAACGGCACAGCCAACACTTCACCATCAATCGGCGCAATAATTTTTGCCCTAGAAAGATCATGCTTTGCTGTATGATACGCCGAACGTGCATTGGCCAACTCACTTTGGGCTAATTTAAGCCCTAGTTCAAGTTGCTGCAATTCTACCGTTGATAACGAACCTTCGTCGTAAAGTGCTTGCTGACGCTCAAAATCCTCTTCTGATAACTGCGCTTTAAACTTAGCGTAATCTAAAGCTGCTTGAGTTGCATTTAAAGCAGATTGATACGTGAGTGTATTTAACTTCAGCAGTAACTGCCCTTGCTTAACGTGTTCGCCTTCAGAGACCAACACTTCTGCCACTTCGCCGCTCACCCCAACACTTAAACTTAAGGGCTCACCGTTGGCCAACGCATCACTCAAAGTTTGTGCTGGCACAGCCATGCTCGCACCCATCATCAGTAGCGCCACGCTTAAATTTGTTTTCGATAATTTCATTATTCAAACTCCA
>JAZGFQ010000307.1:0-16119 GCA_036479635.1 Arenicellales bacterium | reverse complement strand
AAGCGGGCTTTATTAAAAATAAAGCCCGCTTTTGTCTTAATGGCGGAGCGGACGGGACTCGAACCCGCGACCACCGGCGTGACAGGCCGGTATTCTAACCAACTGAACTACCACTCCTTTATATGGTGGGTGCTGAGGGGATCGAACCCCCGACCCTCGCCTTGTAAGGGCGATGCTCTCCCAGCTGAGCTAAGCACCCAATTTGGGGCAGAAGTTCAAGAACCTCAACCCCGAAAGGCGCGCTAGTTTACGGCATCCTTTAGAGCTTTGCCAGCCTTAAATTTAGGTAATTTTGCAGCCTTAATTTGGATAGTTTCACCCGTACGTGGGTTACGTCCAGCGCGTGCTGCGCGGTGTGAAATTGAGAAGGTTCCAAAGCCAATTAATGACAATGAATCACCTTTAGCAAGCGTATCTGTGATTGCTGCTACTGTTGCCTCAATGGCACGCGCTGCGTCTGCTTTGCTAAGATCTGCCGCACCTGCAACTGCTTCAACTAATTCTGACTTATTCATAATGTTTCCTTCGATAGATATAAATGGTTTTTACGAGTCTTTCGACAATTTTATAATTGTGTTTGGTCTGCGTTCGTACCGACGATGCGATCACCAAGCTTGTCGCTCGCTTCGCGATTATTAAGATTGTGCGAAGATGCCTATTCTAACCGACCTACGCAATTAAGATAAACCGCCAAAGCCTTTATTTTCAGCTAATTCACAAGATTTTTGTTATATGCACCCTAAAATCATTGAGAAACGCGCGCAAGCTCAGCTTAATGTTGAATGGGCGTTTCAACTTGTGGGCTCTCTGGCTTTTTAGCCGTCGTGCTTTTAGCTTTCTTCACAGGCTTCAATACCTCAGTCAACGCAACTTCCATCACCTCATCCACCCAACGCACAGGTATGATGTCTAAACCTTTCAGTACATTCTCTGGCATATCTTGCAAATCTTTCTCATTATCCGCAGGAATGAGCACCTGCGTTACGCCTGCGCGCAAGGCAGCGAGTAACTTTTCTTTCAAGCCGCCAATGGGCAACACTTCACCGCGCAAGGTGATTTCACCTGTCATCGCCACGTTTGATTTCACCGCAATGCCCGTTAACGCCGAGACCATCGCTGTGCACATCCCCACACCCGCACTCGGGCCATCTTTGGGCGTCGCACCTTCAGGCACGTGAATATGAATGTCTTTTGTTTGATAAAACTCAGGATCGATGCCCCAATGTTCCGCGCGGCTACGCACCACTGTCATTGCCGCCTTAATAGACTCTTGCATCACGTCACCGAGCTTGCCCGTAAACTGCTGCTTACCTTTACCTGGCACGACGGCGGTTTCAATAGTAAGCAACTCACCGCCCACGCTCGTCCACGCCAAGCCATTGACGCGCCCAACTTGAGCTTCTGCATCAATTTCTGTGTCTTTAAAACGCCGTATGCCTAAGAAGTCGCTGACATTTTTAGCGGTTATTTTGATACTTTTCTTTTTATCGCTTAGAAGTTTTCTGACCACTTTTCTAAACACCTTAGAGATTTCGCGCTCGATATTGCGCACGCCCGCCTCTTTGGTGTAACCCCGAATAATCTCACGCAAGCCACCATCGGAAATAGAGACTTCATCGTCTTTAAGACCGTTATCTTTCATCTTGCGATCCACTAAATAGCGTTTCGCAATCTGGAATTTCTCATCTTCGGTGTAACTCGACACATGAATCACTTCCATGCGATCTAATAAAGGCCCTGGAATATTTAAAGTATTCGCCGTGGCAATGAACATCACCTCAGATAAATCTACGTCCACCTCAAGATAATGATCATTAAAGGTATCATTTTGCGCCGGATCTAACACCTCTAATAATGCAGAGGATGGATCACCGCGAAAATCCATCGCCATTTTATCGACTTCATCGAGCATGATCACCGGATTTTTCACCCCGCTTTTCGAGAGCTGCTGAATCAATTTGCCAGGCAATGCGCCGATATAGGTTCTACGATGGCCGCGAATTTCAGCTTCATCACGCACGCCGCCCAATGAAAAGCGTTGAAATTTTCGGTTGGTTGCGCGCGCAATCGATTGCCCCAATGAAGTTTTACCCACGCCCGGCGGGCCGACTAAACATAAAATAGGGCCTTTAATTTTCTTCAAACGTTTTTGTACCGCGAGATACTCTAAAATGCGTTCTTTGACTTTATCTAAGCCGTAGTGATCTGCCTCTAAAATGGCTTCAGCTTTCGCCACATCTTTATGAATGCGCGAGCGTTTCTTCCAAGGCACATCGAGCAACACATCTAAATAATTTCTGAGCACAGCAGATTCAGCCGACATCGGCGACATCATCTTTAATTTGCCTAATTCTTTATGCGCTTTTTCCAGCACGGCCTTAGGCATGCCTGCGTTATCCACCTTTTTCGTCAATTCATCGATTTCAGAACCACCGCCTTCATCCATATCGCCGAGCTCTTTTTGAATCGCCTTCATCTGCTCGTTTAAGTAATACTCGCGCTGGCTGCGCTCCATCTGTTTCTTAACGCGGCCTCGAATACGTTTTTCCACTTTAAGCATATCGATTTCGTTTTCCATCAAATTTAAGATGTACTCTAAACGATCACCCGGCGCGACAAAGGTAAGGATGGTTTGCTTATCTTGATTCTTCACATTCAAATGCGCAGCAATCGTATCGGCCATACGACTAGCATCTTCAATAGATGCCACTGAACTGAGCACTTCCGCAGGGATTTTATTATTGAGCTTAACGTAATGCTCAAAGGTTTTATTCACCGCGCGCATGAGGGCTTCGGCCTCTTTGCCTGACACCTCAGGCTCAACTTGTCGCTCGAGTTCAGCAGATAAGAAATCCGCAACGATATAGCGCGTGACCTTCGCGCGGCTAAGACCTTCAACTAATACTTTAACCGTGCCATCGGGCAATTTAAGCATTTGCAAGATGTTCGCTACTGTGCCCACATCGTAGATTTGCTCAGTTGTCGGCTCATCATGTCCAGCATCATGCTGTGCCACTAAGAAAACTTGCTTATCATCTTCGATGGCTTGCTCTAATGCTTTAATAGATTGCTTGCGCCCTACAAACAACGGGATAACCATATGCGGAAACACCACCACATCGCGCAGAGGCAATACTGGCAGGCCAACCACTGCAGAGGCGACATCACTGGCAGCCGCGCGTACTTTTCCGCCAATTTGACCTTTGTTTTGATCAGTTTTATCGCCGCTCGCCGCGGTTTGTGTGACTTGAATAGCCGCTTTTTTGCCAGAATTTTTCTCGGATGCCAAAATGATCACCTAAAGGTTACGCCCAACTGCACAAAGCCAGTCGCGCTAAATTAATGTATAGCGAAGGATATAGGGGTTTTTAAGAGATGTTCAAGCTTATTGCCCAGCTTATCTTAAAATATAAGCATCTAACTTAGTGTAAATACGGGCGTATCGACACGTCCGCCAGGCGACCGAGGTGAATACGATACAGCCTTAAAGGTTTACTTGGCGATATTTCTCAACCACCGAACGTACTTCATCTTGAAGGTTTTCTAAGCGTTTTTCATGCGTGCTTTGCTGGTTAATCGTCGATTGCGATTTAACCATTTCATAGCTGATATTAAGCGCCGCCATAATCGCCGCACGCTCACTACCGATAATTTTACCTTGCGCGTTGATTTCTTTTAGTTTGTTTTCCAAATAGCGCGCCGCCTTGATGAGATCATCACGCTCTTCTTCTGAACAAGCCACCTGATAATCTTTATCAAGAATTCTAACAGACAAACCTTTTTCGATTTTTCTCATGGATGACTAGCGCAAAGCTTATGACTGATTAAATTTGATAGGAGGCCAAGCGTTCATGACGCTCTTTTAAGAATAGCTTTCTAAGCCTTTCAGTCGATCAACGATTTGTTCGACTCGACCGCGCGCAATGCGGTTCTTTTCTTGTAACTGTTCGCATTCTTTCTCAGCCATGCGTTGATCACCTTTTACTTTTATGTTTTCGTCATAAAGCTCGGAACATAGCTTAGATAATTCTAAAACTTGTTCTTCTAATTGTTCAATGGCTTTTTCCATTACTTAGCTCCTCTTTAAGGTTCTTGCTTAATACCTCTGACTATAAAAGACCGCCGCAGATGCGTCAAATAATAGCGCGTTTTTTAAAACCCTTAAAGCCAAGCCTATAATAATGGCCAAACTTAAGCCATCTGCTTTTCGCGAATCTCATCTAAGGTTTTACAATCAACGCATTGCGTCGCCGTTGGACGCGCTTCTAGGCGCATAATACCAATTTCTTCGCCGCAAGAATGACAAAAACCATATTCATCTTCTAAGGTTAAAATGGTTTTATCAATGCGTTTAACCAGTTTACGGTCACGATCACGGTTCCGCAGCTCAATCGCCATATCGGTTTCTTGGCTGGCGCGGTCTGCTGGATCTGCGAATGTTGAAGACTCATCTTGCATTTGATGCACTGTCTGTTGCGTTTCATCCATTAATTCTGCGCGCCAAGCCGATAAAATTGAACGAAAATGCTCAACTTGGCCATCGCTCATATAATCTTCTTTCTTTTTCGCCGCATACGGCTTAATGCCGTGAATGGTCGTAATTTGTGTTGCCATGTACTTAATTTCTGGGGTGTTCACTGTTAATGTTTTGCCATAAAAACCCTTACAACTGGGGTAGACATTCCTGAAACAAAATTTCAGGCGCGCTCTTATATCACCTCTTTACGCTCAATGCAAACATTATCAGCATTAAGTCATGCTTTAAGCGCTTTTGAGGTGTTTTTTAGGCAATACTAACCTTGGCAAACCGTCTTTTCCCAACTTGATAGACGTTTTCTGTATTCGCTTGAATTTGCAAGCGCGTATCTTCCACGCGTTCACCATCAATCTTCACCGCACCTTGTTTAATCATGCGCATGCCATCGGAGGTTGAATTGACTAAACCTGCGCTTTTAAGCACATTGGCAATGCCCATTGCGCCATTTTCGGCGATCAAACTCACCTCAGGCATCTCATCTGGCATTGCGCCTTTTTGAAAACGCGCAATGAAGGCTGCCTGCGCTTTGGCAGCCGCTTCGGCGGAATGAAAACGGCTAATGATTTCTTCGGCAAGAATAAACTTCACATCTCTAGGGTTTTGCCCTTCCTCAACCCCTTGCTTTAGATGCTCGATCTCATCATTGCCTTTAAAACTCAATAACTCGAAATATCGCCACATTAGCTCATCAGAGATCGACATAATTTTGCCAAACATGTCTTCAGGCGCATCGGTGATGCCAATATAGTTGCCCAAAGATTTAGACATCTTATTCACGCCATCTAAACCTTCTAATAATGGCATAGTCAATACGATTTGCTGTTGCTGTCCGTAATGCTTTTGTAGCTCGCGCCCAACCAAGAGATTAAACTTTTGGTCTGTGCCACCCAGTTCAACATCCGCTTTTAACGCCACCGAATCGTAGCCCTGCACTAAAGGGTATAAAAATTCATGAATCGCAATCGGCTGGCCACCCTTATAACGCTTGGAGAAGTCATCGCGCTCTAGCATTCTAGCGACGGTGTGCTGAGCGGCGAGCTGAATCAAGCCTGCACTGCCCATCTCAGACATCCACTTTGAATTAAACGCGATTTCGGTTTTATCTTGATCTAAGATTTTGAAAATCTGTTCTTGATAGGTGAGCGCATTCGCGGCTACGTCCTCGGCACTTAACGGCTTGCGTGTCGCGTTCTTGCCCGTTGGGTCGCCTATCATGCCCGTAAAATCACCTATCAAGAAAACCACTTGATGCCCTAGTGACTGAAACTGGCGCATTTTATTGATCAGCACCGTATGACCTAGATGTAAATCAGGCGCGGTGGGATCAAAACCCACTTTAATTCTAAGCGGCTTACCACTTTTCTGGCTGGCCTTGAGGCGCTCTATTAAAGCGTCCTCAGGCAAAATTTCATCTACACCTCGACTGATTAAAGCCAGCTGGTCATTTATATCTTGCATGAAAATGTATTCTTTTATACAGGTTATGCGCATGTTCAGGCGATTGCATCGCCTTAGTCTGAGCTGAATAATGCTTAAAAGCACGCGCTAAGCCTTTACTTTTATTGATAATTTACTATAATCGCGCGCAAACGCGACAAGCTTATAAAAACAATTATGTCGTATACCCAATCTTTAGCTAACAACAGAGAGTCACTTGATACGATTAAACCGCTCGCCAGACAACGGTTATTTGGCCCATAACGACAAATCGCATACACGGAACGTATTCAAACTCTCTAGCGCTTTAGGCATCGTCATCGTCTTATGCGTACTGAGCATCTGGGCATTCACCCCGATTTCAGAGGAGGTGCATTATAAGCTAGATTCTGCACCAACCGCCAACTCGATCTCAGATTCATTTCCCAACTCGTTGTCTGGCTTATCTGCTTTAGCCGCCATGCCAAAACTTGATTTGGACCCCGGTTCAGCGCTGACACCACAAATGCATGCCGCACCCACGGACGCCCGCCTCTTTGAGAATCAAGTTGCCAGCCTTAGCCCTGAAACCAGTGTGCCAGCCTTAGCGCTCAAATCACCTAATTTAGCCGACTCAGCAAAAGATGACTCAAACAATGAAACCAACATCTTACCTGTTACACAAACTAAAGCACCGATTGGACACGTTAAAACTTTCACGATCAAATCAGGCGACACCTTAACGCGCATATTTAAACAGGCACAATTATCTCTTTCTCAGGCCATTAATCTGGCTAACACCAAAGCGGCCGACCAACTCAAGCGCTTGCGACCTAAGCATGACTTACGCATTTTCTTTGATGCCCAAGATCAATGGGAAACACTTGAATATGATATCGATAAATTCAACACCTTAATCATCACGCCAAATGAAGGTAAGTTTGATATCAGCACGCACACTAAAGAAGTTGAATATCGCCAATTTACCGCCAATGGCGTCATTCACTCAGATTTATTCTCATCCGCCAATGCCGTTGGGCTATCTATCAACATGGCCGCTGAATTAGTCAATATTTATAAATGGGAAATCGATTTTGCGCGTGATATTCGTAAAGGCAACCGCTTTTCTGTCGTCTATGAAAAAGCCTACATCGATGGCGAGTTTATCGATGACCGTCATATTCTAGCCGCATCATTTACCCTCGGCGGTCGCACCATCGATGCACTTCGATACACAGACAGCAAAGGCATCACTGCTTATTTCCAACCTGATGGCGCAAGCTTAAAGCGCGGCTTTTTACGCACTCCGATGAAAGTGGCACGCGTCACCTCTAGTTTTGGCAAGCGCAAACACCCCATTAAAAAAGTTTGGAAGGCACATAAAGGCGTAGATTACGGCGCTAAGCGTGGCACGCCCATCGTCTCAACAGCAGATGGCGTGGTGCAATATGCAGGTACCAAAGGCGGTTATGGTCGCACCGTAATTCTTCGCCACGGCGGCATCTACACCACACTTTATGCGCATATGTCTAAAATTGGCAAAGGCATTCGTTCGGGCAAAGCCGTTAAGCAAAACCAAGTGATTGGCTATGTCGGACATACTGGCTGGGCGACAGGTGACCACGTCCATTATGAGTTCCGAATCAATGGCAAACATAAAAACCCTGTCAAAGTAAAGCTACCCAAAACCTTACCATTGGCTAAAAAAGAAATGAAAGCCTTTAAGCAACAATCGGAGTCTTTACAATTAGCCTTGGCCGCCTTAACTGGTACACGCCTTGCCGCTGTGGCTGGCCCTAAATCTAAGCAGAACTCGCTTTAGCGAACCGCTTTTTGCGCCTAACATCTTAGCGCGGCATCATTTAATTTCACCCTTTTCAGCGCCTATTCTGGCATCATCCCTTTATGCCTTCTAAGACACCCTATTATATCGGCCTGATGTCGGGCACCAGCTTAGATGGCATTGATGGCGTATTGCTGAGCTTTACGGGCAAGAAAATCAACCTCATCAAGCACGCTGAAATTGCCTACCCTAAAGCGTTGCAACAAGCATTCTTCGCGCTATTCACGCCTGCAAATAATGAAATTGAACGCAGCCAACTCGCAGGCATTATACGCGCCGAGCTTGCCGCACAATTGGTTGACACATTATGTTGCGATATCGACCGTAGCCAAGTGCGCGCCATCGCTGACCATGGCCAAACCGTGCGCCATTGCCCCAATGTTGCGCCGCCTTATAGCGTGCAAATCCATCAAGGTGCACGCTTGGCTGAATTATCATCCATCACTACTGTGGTAGATTTTCGCAGCAAAGATATTGCCTCAGGCGGCCAAGGCGCACCCTTAGTGCCTGCTTTTCATCAGGCTTTTTTCAGCTGCCAAAAGCAGCACCGTCTAATTGTTAACATTGGTGGTATCTGCAATATCAGCTTGCTTAAACCGAACGATACTCAGGCCTTGTTCGGCTTTGATACTGGCCCTGGCAATACCTTAATGGATATTTGGGCAACGCAGCACATCAATAAAGCCTACGACCATCACGGCAACTGGGCGTGCTCAGGCGAAGTGAATACAGCGTTGCTTGCGCATTTTATGGAAGATGATTACTTTATGCGCACACCACCGAAAAGTACGGGGCGCGAGCATTTTAATCTAGCGTGGCTCACCGATAAATTAGCCACCTTCAAGTCTCGAAACAAAGGCCCACTTGAAGCCAATGATGTACAGGCCAGCTTAACCGCACTCACTGCGCACAGCCTGACGCTGGGCATTGCACAGGCATGCGCACAAGCCGACATTGACCCTCATAAAGATTTAGACGGCTTATATATCTGCGGTGGCGGCGCATTCAATGCTTGCTTGATGACCGCGCTCAAAACTCAAACTGAGCTAGCGGTTCGCAGCACCGAAGCCCTTGGCATCGCCCCTAAGTTAGTTGAAGCCGCCGCTTTTGCTTGGCTAGGCGCTCAAAGCATTGGACAAAACCCCATTTCATTATCACGCGCAACAGGCGCGGTGCATCCCAACATTCTTGGCGCGATTTATCCCGCTTAGCCACTTGCCCGCCTAATCTAAGGCACTATATGAACGCCTATATTTTGTAGTTCGACCCTTAAAACTGCGTCTTTAAATCATCAAAATATTTGATCGTATTCTTGTTTGCATAAGAATGTCTTATGCTTTATGATCAATGCATAAGCAAACATCTATAAAATCATAAGTTTTTACTTAAGTATCAATATCGCTATTCTAAGGGGCACACCATGACTATTAGCAGAGAAGAACAGATCAAACAACTCCAGCATGACTGGGACACCAACCCACGCTGGAAAAATGTGAAGCGCGGTTACAGCGCTGCAGACGTAGTACGCCTGCGCGGCTCAATCCAACCTGAATACACCTTAGCCAAGCGTGGCGCAGAGAAACTCTGGGATTTAGTCAATGGCGGCGCAAAGAAAGGCTATGTAAACTGTATGGGCGCGATTACCGCAGGCCAAGCCATGCAACAGGCTAAAGCAGGCATTGAGGCGATTTATCTATCTGGCTGGCAAGTAGCTGCCGATGGCAATACATCCGAAACCATGTATCCTGATCAATCACTTTACGCCTATGATTCGGTGCCAACGATGGTGCGCCGCATTAACAACACCTTTAGACGTGCTGATGAAATTCAATGGGCACGCAATATCACCCCTGAAGACAAAGACGGCATTGATTATTTCTTGCCGATTGTAGCGGATGCCGAAGCGGGTTTCGGCGGCGTGTTAAACGCCTATGAGCTAATGAAAAACATGATCACGGCAGGCGCGGCTGCAGCGCACTTTGAAGATCAACTCGCTGCGGTTAAGAAATGCGGGCACATGGGCGGTAAAGTATTAGTGCCCACTCAAGAGGCCATACAAAAACTCATTGCCGCACGTTTAGCGGCCGATGTGATGGGCGTTCCGGCGATTGTTTTAGCACGTACCGATGCTGAGGCAGCGAACTTATTAACCTCAGATGTAGACCCTAACGATCAACCTTTTTGCACAGGCGAACGCACCGCCGAAGGGTTTTATAAAGTGAGAAATGGCGGTGATCAAGCGATTTCACGCGGCATCGCTTACGCGCCTTATGCTGATTTAGTCTGGTGTGAAACGGCTGTACCTGATATCGGTTTTGCACGCGAATTCGCCCAAGCGGTGCAAGAGGCCAATCCAGGCCAGTTATTAGCCTATAACTGCTCGCCTTCGTTTAACTGGAAGAAAAACCTAAACGACAGCCAGATCGCCACTTTCCAAGAGGATTTAAGTGACTTAGGCTATAAGTATCAATTTATCACCTTAGCGGGCATTCATAACATGTGGTACAACATGTTTGATCTCGCGCACGAATACGCGCAAGGCGAAGGCATGAAGCATTACGTTGAAAAGGTGCAAGAGCCTGAATTTGCCGCAGCTGGTAAAGGCTATTCTTTTGTAGCGCACCAGCAAGAAGTGGGCGCGGGTTACTTTGATGATGTCACCACCGTTATTCAAGGCGGCTCATCCTCTGTTACTGCTCTAACTGGTTCAACAGAAGAAGATCAGTTCTAATCGACAAACTCCTCTTTCTTGTTTAGAGTTGGGCGGCCTTAGGTTCACTAAGCCGCCCTTTTTTATGGGTATTATTTAATAAAATAGTTATAAAATGACAGATCACTCACTCGCCATCGATATCGCTAAAACGATCATGCAAGGTTTTGATCGACACTTTAGTTTGTTTAGAGACATCACCCAAGGCGCAAAGCAGCGCTTTGAGACCGCCGACTGGCAAGGGGATGAACAAGCACGAAAAGCACGCATCACTTATTATGATGAGCGTGTGCTTGAGGCCATCGAAGCACTGCACCAAGACTTCACACTCAAGCCACATAATGAGGCCATGTGGCGACAAGTAAAGCTACAATTCATGGGCTTGCTCTATGAGCACCGCCAGCCTGAATTAGCCGAGAGTTTTTATAACTCTGTTTACTGCAAAATATTCGATCGAAAATATTTCAACCACGCCCAGATTTTTGTACGCCCGGGTTTATCAACTGCGTTCATTGATATCGACGACCCCGTTTACACCAGTTATTATCCCCGCCAAGGCAACAGTGATAAAACCATCAGTACTCTGCTTAAATCTTTTGAGCTTGATTTACCGTGGGAAGATTTTGAGCGTGATGCCAAACGCCTAAAACAAGCCTTTGCACCTTCTACTCAATGCGCAGAACAAAATGTAGAGATCTGCCAGCTACAGGTTTTACAAGCTTTATTCTTTCGCAATAAAGCCGCTTACATTGTCGGTAGAACCTTAGTCGGCGGCGAGATTTCTGGTTTTATTATTCCTATTTTACGCAGCGAAACGGGCACGCTTTATGTTGACACCTTGCTCACCGACCCAGACATGCTCGCCATCGTGTTCAGTTACACACGCGCCTATTTTATGGTCGATTCAGAAGTGCCTTCTGCCTTAGTGCAATTCCTACAAAGCATTCTGGCTAAAAAAACTCCTGCGGATTTATACACCTCAATCGGCTATCACAAACAAGGCAAGACGTTATTCTTTCGAGAATACTTAAACCATCTTTCGCATTCTTCTGATGATTTCATCATCGCGCCGGGCATTGAAGGCATGGTGATGAGCGTGTTCACGCTGCCCTCTTACCCCTATGTGTTTAAAATCATTAAAGACAAATTCGCGCCACCGAAGAAAATCACTCGCGAGCGCGTCAAAGAACAATATCATTATGTCAAAACCCATGATCGCGTTGGGCGCATGGCGGACACCTTAGAATTCTCGCATGTTGCTTTTCCTTTAGATCGCATCACCCCTGATTTACTCGAACATCTGAAACAACATATCTCGAATAATCTCACTTTTGAAGATGACAAGATCATCATCCGTCATTTATACATAGAACGGCGCATGATTCCGTTCAATCTATTCTTGAATCAAGCGGATGATGACGCATTAGAAATAGCGGTCATTGAATATGGCAACGCCATCAAAGAGCTGATCAAAGCCAATATTTTCCCGGGGGATATGCTGCTGAAGAACTTTGGCGTGACTCGCCAAAACCGTGTGGTGTTTTATGATTACGATGAAATCATGCGCATGACCGATGTGCGCATTCGGCGCATTCCACCACCGCGCACGCCTGAGCAAGAAATGGCCACTGAACCTTGGTATCGCGTTGAAGACACTGATTTTTTCCCCGAGCAATTTGTTCATTTTGTGATGAGCCACCCTAAAGTGCATCAATTACTACTCAAGTACCACGCTGATATTATTACCCCAGAATACTGGCAAGCGGTACGGGATGATTTAGATAAAGGTGTGCGAGCAAATATTTTTCCTTATCCGCAATCTGTGCGGTTTTAAGGCAAATGTTTAAATGAGCTTAACTTAGGGCTGTTGAGGGGCCTACCTTTACAATCACGAGCATTCGACCTTGGCGAAGTGTCGCCCCTAGATTGCCGCGCTGGCGCTCGCAAAAACCCGAATCATAAAATAAACTCAACAGAAGAAATGCAGCGAATAAATCCATCACAAAGCCAGAAGTAATACTCCATAAGTAAGGCAGACAGCCCGTGTTGAATAGGCTAAATTTCGGGCATCTTAATAATGCCAACCATGAGAATAAGCCATGACTGATTTCGCCATTGCCCCTTCGATTTTATCTGCTGATTTCGCTCGCCTAGGCGAAGAAGTTGACAACGTATTAGCCTCTGGCGCTGATATCGTTCACTTTGATGTGATGGACAACCATTATGTGCCGAATCTAACCATTGGTCCCTTGGTCTGTGATGCGCTTCGTAGCCATGGCGTAACCGCACCGATTGACGTACATTTGATGGTCAAGCCAGTTGATCGTATCATTCCAGATTTCGCCAAAGCAGGCGCAACTTACATCACTTTTCACCCTGAAGCCTCTGAGCACGTTGATCGCAGCTTAGGCTTGATCAAAGAGCAAGGCTGTAAGGCTGGCTTAGTGTTCAACCCTTCAACGCCTTTATCTCACTTAGATTACGTCATGGATAAAGTCGACATGATTTTATTAATGTCAGTGAACCCAGGCTTTGGCGGTCAAAGCTTTATTCCTGCCACTTTAGATAAGCTTCGCCAAGCACGCAAGCGCATTGAAGAAAGCGGTTTTGATATTCGCTTAGAAGTCGATGGCGGCGTTAAAGTTGATAACATCGCTGAGATCGCTGCGGCAGGCGCAGATACCTTTGTATCTGGCTCAGGCATTTATGGCTTTGGCAAAGACAGCGATGCCAATCAATATGACAGCATCTTAGCTGAAATGCGCGCAGAGCTCGCTAAGGCTTAAATTCGCTGATTGCTTAAGTAACGCATCGACGGCCATGCCTTTTTATTCGGCATGGCCGTTTTTATTTTTATTCTCCTGATTTATTATGACAACATCTCCTTTGAAAATTCGTGGCATTTTATTCGATCTAGATGGCACTTTAGTTGATTCCGCCCCTGATATCGGCAACGCCGCCAACAGCATGCTTAAAACTTTGGGCATCGCACCCGCTGAGAACGAACAAATCCAACACTGGATTGGCAATGGTATTCCGAAATTAGTCAAACGCGCGCTAACCAAAGATTTCGATGGCGAGCCTGATGCTGCTTTATTTGATGAAGCCCTGCCCATTTTCATGGGCCATTATGAGCGCGATGTGTGCGTGGACAGTTATATGTATAACGGTGTAGCAGAAACGCTCAAGGCACTACATGATCAAGGTTATATCTTGGGTGTCGTCACAAACAAAAATGCCAGTTGTACACTGCCTTTATTGAACCAGCTCGGCATCGATGAATATTTCACCTCTATTGTTTCAGGCGATACCTGCGCCAATAAAAAGCCTCATCCTGAACCCATCTTGTTTGGCCTAAAAGAAATGGAGTTAGCGGTGGATGAATGTGTTTTAGTCGGCGACTCTGCGCATGATATTCATGCAGCACACGCTGCCAACTTAAAAGCCATTGCGGTAAATTATGGTTATAGCCAAGGCGTGGATTTATCTACCCAAAACGCTCATACAGTGGTTGAGCAATTTGCGGATATTCTGCCGTATTTTGAGCTGCGTGCTTAAAGCCGCTTCGTGATAGAATTCTAAGCCCAATAAAATACGCCGCAAACACGCAACAAACATGATCACGCTCACCCAAAATTGGCGAAGCTAGCCTTCGATTTCAAGCCAGATACCCCTCTGGATTCTACCCAATTTTAAACTGTGATGACCATGCCACTCCAACAATCTGATCTAAACCAATACGCCGAACAAGGCTTTAACCGCGTGCCGATGATGCGCGAAGTATTGGCCGATTTCGAAACCCCTTTAAGCGTTTACTGCAAGCTGGCGAATCAGCCCTATAGTTATTTATTTGAATCGGTTCAAGGTGGCGAGAAATGGGGGCGTTATTCGATCATTGGCCTTGCCAGTCCGCAGCGCCTAGAAATTCACGCCAATCGATTGCAACACTTTAATCGTGGCGAGACACTGCGCGATGAAATCGTCGCCGATCCACTTACTGAGATCGATACCTTTCGGCAACAATTTAAAGTACCCGATATTGAAGGCTTGCCGCGCTTCAGTGGTGGCTTAGTCGGTTATTTTGGCTTTGATACCGTGCAATATATCGAGCCTAGCCTAGCGGGTAATGATAAAGAGGATTTAGTCGGCGCGCCTGATATCTTGCTCATGGTTTCAGATAATATCGTGGTGTTTGATAATCTCTCGGGGCGCTTGATGATCATCACCCATGTTGACCCTAGCCATGACGATGCCAGCCAACAAGGTCAATTTCAACTCGATGCCATCGAGAATAAACTCAATGCCGCCTTGCCTCCGATTAAAAGCACCCATTTAAAACGCAGCATCAAAGAATCTGATTTTGTCTCATCTTTATCAGAAGACGATTTCAAAAAAGCGGTTAAACGCTGCAAGCAATATATCTACGATGGCGATATTTTCCAGGTGGTGTTATCGCAACAAATGCGCACGCCTTTTCATGCGCCACCACTAGATTTTTATCGTGCCTTACGCACCTTAAACCCATCGCCTTATATGTATTTATTAAATCTAGGCGAGTTTCATGTGGCAGGCTCTTCGCCTGAGATTTTAGTACGCTTAGAAGACGATGAAGTGACGGTTCGCCCGATTGCTGGCACACGTAAACGCGGCCGCGATGAGACGCACGACAAAGCCTTAGAAGAAGAATTATTATCTGACCCAAAAGAGCTGGCTGAGCATTTGATGCTGGTCGATTTAGGCCGAAATGATTGTGGCCGCGTCGCGCAAATCGGTACCGTTGAAGTGACTGAGCGCGAGAATATTGAACGCTACTCACACGTCATGCACATCGTCTCGAACGTCATCGGTAAACTTAAACCTGAGCTCAGCCCACTCGACGTATTGCGCGCCACCTTTCCTGCTGGCACGGTCTCAGGCGCACCTAAAATACGCGCCATGGAGATCATCCAAGAATTTGAGCCAGTGAAACGCGGCATATATTCAGGTGCGATTGGTTACATCGATTGGAACGGAAATATGGATACCGCCATCGCCATTCGCACTGCCATCATCAAAGATAATATGCTCACCATTCAAGCAGGCGCGGGCATCGTTGCAGATTCTGTTCCAGAACTTGAATGGATGGAAACCATGAATAAAGGCCGCGCGGTTTTTAAGGCTGCCACACTCGCTGAATCTGGTTTAGATTTATCGCTTGATGATCGCGTACATCAATAAATAACTTAAGCACTATCCTTATGACACAGATTGGAACCCCCTTATCTTCAAGCGCCACGCGCATTTTATTTTGTGGTGGTGGCGAACTGGGCAAAGAAGTCGTTATTGAGTGCCAGCGCTTAGGCGCAGAAGTAATTGTAGTTGATCGTTATAAAAACGCCCCTGCCATGCAAGTTGCGCATCGCAGCCACGTTATATCTATGCTCGACGGGGATGCTTTACGCCAAATAATAGAAACAGAAAAACCTGATTACATCGTACCTGAAATCGAAGCCATCGCCACTGATACCTTAGTGGCACTGGAACATGAAGGTTTTCATGTTATCCCCACCGCTAAAGCAGCACAACTCACCATGAACCGTGAAGGCATACGTTGCCTTGCCGCTGAAACCTTGG
>JAZGFQ010000306.1:0-13405 GCA_036479635.1 Arenicellales bacterium | reverse complement strand
TGAAGGACGCAATACTACGCGCCCTGTCCTGCCCATTCTCGCTTGTGCTTTGTCTAAGGCATCGTTCACGCTTTGATCTTGCATAATACGCGCGCCGCTACCACGCGCCACATCCACGTTAATCATGGTTTGTGGAAACAAGGTTAATGCACTGGTGAGTTCATGCAAAGATTTCTGCTGCCGCCTCATCACGCGCATAACTTGCAGCGCAGCCACTATGCCATCGCCTGTGGTATTTTTATCTAGGCAAATGATATGCCCTGAAGTCTCCCCTCCTAAGCGCCATTGCTTTTCGGTTAAGGCTTCTAAAACGTATCGGTCACCTACATCGGTTCGAATGAAGGGAATATTTTTATCTTCTAAGGCCAGCTCTAAACCTAGATTCGTCATTAAAGTGCCGACGACACCGCCGCCAAGTTCACCTTTTTCATGCGAGAACATGGCTAATAAAAATAAGGTTTGATCTCCATCGACTTCATTACCCTTCGCATCCACGAATAAAACACGATCTGCATCGCCATCTAAAGCCACGCCGATATCTGCTTGATGTTCTTTGACCGCTGCTTTGAGCGCGCCTAATGACGTTGAGCCACAGCCTTCGTTAATGTTGTAGCCATTTGGCTCAGTGCCAATACTCACCACCTCAGCGCCCAGCTCTTCGAACACAATAGGGGCGATTTTATAGGCAGCTCCATTAGCGCAATCGACCACCACTTTTAAACCTTCAAAATTAACCCTATAAGGCAAGGTATGTTTGCAAAATTCAATATACCGCCCTTCTGCATCTTGAAAACGGCTGGCCTTTCCTAGTTTATCGGGTGCAATGCACTGCAAAGGCTGAACCATCTTAGCTTCAACCGCATCAATTAAATCATCATTCAGTTTGTAGCCGTCCGATGAAAAAAACTTAATGCCATTATCTTGATAAGGATTGTGCGATGCACTGACCACCACGCCCGCCGCTGCGCGTGCAGAACGGGTTAAATGCGCAATACCGGGGGTTGGCATGGGGCCAAGCAATGACACATTCATGCCTGCAGAAGCAAAGCCTGCTTCAAGTGCAGATTCTAAAATATAGCCTGAAATTCGGGTATCCTTACCAATCAACACCTGCGGGTTCACGCCCTTTTGATGCGCTAATAAAACACTGCCAACCGCCCAGCCTAATTTAAGTACGTTCTCTGGGGTAATCGGTGCCGTGCCAAACTCACCCCGAACACCATCGGTGCCGAATAAATCACCCATTGTCTGCTACTCCTTATGTTGCCAGCTTATATTGCTTGATTAGGATCAGGCAAATCAGGATCAGATGAGGTGGAATCATCCGCACCTTTGTCATCTTGACCATCATCCGAGGCATCTTTATCTGACGTTTTTGCCGCTTTGGCCTTTTTATCATCATCTGATTTTTTAGCCTGAATATCTTCAGGTGAACGCGGTGGCTTGCCGTCCATGATGTCATCAATTTGATCCGCATCTAAGGTTTCCCACTCAAGCAATGCTTTTGCCATGATTTCTAACTTATCACGCTCGTCTTCAATAATTTTACGCGCACGCGCATATTCTTCATCAATAATACGCGTGATTTCAGCATCGACTTTATCTTGTGTGCTCGCACTTAAGTTTTTTTGAGAGCCCATATCGCGCCCCATAAAAACCTCGCCTTCGGCTTTACCATAAACACGCGGCCCCAAGGCATCACTCATGCCCCATTTAGTGACCATGTTTTCAGCTAAATCAGTCGCCACTTCAAAATCATTCGATGCGCCAGTGGTCATTTGATCCATAAACACTTCTTCAGCAATGCGCCCGCCCATTAATACGGCAATGCGTGCAAGCAAGTATTTACGATCATGGCTATATCGATCTTCCTTAGGCAACTGCATCGTTACGCCCAGCGCACGTCCACGCGGAATAATAGTGACTTTATGTACTGGGTCAGTGTGTTCTTTTAAGACCTTCGCCACCACGGTATGCCCTGACTCATGATACGCAGTATTCTCACGCTCATGCTCAGGCATCACCATCGAACGGCGTTCTGCGCCCATAATCACTTTATCTTTGGCTTTCTCAAAGTGGCGCATCATCACACGTTTTTCGCCTTCTTTGGCCGCAAATAAAGCCGCTTCATTGATGAGATTGGCTAAATCAGCACCTGAAAAGCCTGGGGTTCCGCGTGCGATGACTTTCATATCTAAGTTATCGCCCAGCGGTACTTTACGCATATGAATGTTTAGAATTTTCTCGCGACCTAAAATATCAGGCAACGGCACGACCACTTGGCGGTCAAAACGCCCAGGGCGTAATAATGCTGGGTCTAACACGTCTGGGCGGTTAGTGGCTGCGATGACGATCACGCCTTCACTGCCTTCAAAACCATCCATCTCAACCAATAACTGGTTCAAGGTTTGCTCGCGTTCATCGTGCCCGCCGCCTAAGCCTGCGCCACGTTTACGTCCGACTGCATCAATTTCATCAATGAAAATAATACACGGTGAGTTTTTCTTCGCCTCAGCAAACATATCACGCACACGCGATGCACCAACACCGACAAACATTTCAACGAAATCAGAGCCTGAAATTGTATAAAAAGGCACTTTAGCTTCGCCCGCAATGGCTTTGGCTAAGAAGGTTTTACCCGTACCCGGGCTGCCCGTCTTCAACACACCACGCGGCATACGCCCGCCTAATTTATGGAATTTTGAAGGGTCACGCAGAAACTCAACGATATCCGCCACTTCTTCTTTGGCCTCTTCAATGCCCGCCACATCATCAAAGGTAATGGTGTTTTTATCTTCAGGCAATAATTGAGCTTTTGATTTACCAAAGCTCATCGCGCCTTTACCGCCGCCGCCTTGCATTTGGCGCATGATGTAAATCCATACACCAATTAACAATAAGAACGGAAACCAGTTGACCAAAATCGTCATTAAGATGCCAGGGCCTTCTTCACGCTCGGCTTTGATGCTAACGCCGTATTTATACAGCTGATTCACTAATTCAGGATCACCTGGCGATAAAGTAGTGAATTTTTGCCCATCTTTGGTCACACCAGAGATTTGATCGTCTGTAATCACCACACTTTCAACGTTACTGCTACTGACTTGCGCTAGAAAAGTAGAATAATCCACTTCATTGCTGCCATTCGTACCCTGAGGTGAAAAGCTGTTAAAAACCGACATCAACACCATCGCGATGACAATCCAAAGGGCTATATTTTTAAAAAACGGTGGCAAGGGTCAATCCTCTTAAATAAACTTTAACTGGGAATTCATTATAGCAAGCGAAATGGCCTGCGAAATGAAAAATTCGGAATCATTTTCGATTCAGTGCTAGCAAATAATGTTCTTTCGATTTATTGCGAGACGCATCAGGCTTGATGGTTTTAAGCTGCTGAAATTGTTGCGTCATTTGCTTGCGTATAATTTGCGCGCTTTCGCCTTCAAAAAACTTAGTGAGCAAATTCCCACCTGGGCGCAAAGCCACTTGGCAAAATTCTAAAACACTTTCAAGCAAACGCTCATATCGCGCCTGATCTTGCAATGCGATCCCTGTAATATTGGGGGCCATATCAGACAAAACAAGGTCAAATTGCGTATTGCCTGTTAAGCGATTAATCTCATCTAAGCTGGCCTGTTCAGTGAAATCGCCCTGAATGAGCTCAGCCCCTTTGATCTCATCAAACGGCAATAAATCCAGCATAATCAACTGGCCTTCACCCTTGGTTTTTCTCACCACATACTGGCTCCAACTGCCCGGTGCTGCGCCTAAATCTATAATGGTTTGATTGGGCTTAATTAAGCGGTGCTTGAGATCAATTTCTTCTAGTTTAAAAGCCGCGCGGGCACGATAGCCCATTTTCCGTGCTTTTTGCACAAAAGGGTCGTTTTCTTGGCGCTCATGCCACGCCTTAGATTTTGCCTTGCGGCGCTTACCTGTTGCCATGATAATAATTACTTAAGTGTTAGATTTGATTAATATTAATGCGTTCAAAAATGCACGCTTGCTCAACATCCCAAGTATCCACTTCAAAATTCGCTTGTTTATATTGCTGAAGCATCTCAATGCTTTGATCACCCGATAAAGCCGACTTCATCGCCATTAAAATGGCTTGATGCGCAACAATGACCAAGCGATCACCATGTTGTTCAATGGTATTGAGCAATGTTTGATGCATCCGCGCAATGCCCATTTTAATATCTTCGCCTTCTGGCGAGGCAACCGTATGATAAGCCGCCAGCCAATCTTCAAAAGTATCGCCGTGTTGAGCTTTAAGCTCATCGCTAGATTTTCCTTCAAACGCGCCTAGTTTTAATTCTAGGAAAGCAGGCTCAGCCACCACTTTTATATTAAAAGGCTTCGCTATCACCTCAGCGGTCGCCATTGCACGCTGCAAAGGTGAACTGATCACCGCGCTCGGCACAAGGTCTTGCTGTACAAAAAATGATTGAATCGCTTGAGCTTGCGCCTGACCGGTTAAGTTTAGTGCAATATCCGAGCGCCCTTGCCATTTAAAGGCTATATTCCAATCGGTTTGACCGTGGCGAACAAAATAAATTAGCATAATGGGGCGAAATAAGACAAAGATATAAATTTGTGACAAAATAGTGATAAGACTGATAAAACTTTTATTTAATATCAGGCTCATACACACCATAAACCATAACGAATTATAAAGGAACGCCTGATGTCAAAAACAAAACTTGCTCTATTTTTAACCCTCCTCGCAGGTATTGCCGCTATTATTTGGTGGTTACCCGCTGATTTGCTCACCTTAGAGAGTTTAAAGGCGCGCCAAGCGGAGGTCACGCAATATCGAAGTGATCACCCAAGCTTAATTGTCTGGGTCTTTTTAGCGGTCTATATCGTCTTTACAGCACTGTCTATCCCCGGCGCAACCATCTTAACCTTAGCCTCAGGTGCGATCTTTGGCGTGGTCATGGGTACAGTCTGGGTATCTATCGCTTCTACGATTGGCGCAACCTTAGCCTTTTTAATGTCTCGGTATTTTTTCAAAAATGCGGTGCAAGCTAAATTTGGTGACCGCTTAGGCGCGATTGAAGAAAACTTAAAAAAAGACGGCGCATTTTATTTATTTTCTATGCGACTTGTGCCTGTTATTCCCTTTTTTGTGATTAATCTAGTGATGGGCTTAACCCCGATTAAAACCGCCACTTACGCCTTCGCTAGTTGGGCAGGTATGTTAGCGGGCACCGCTGTTTATGTGAATGCTGGCACACAGCTGGCGAAATTAAATTCTTTAAACGATATTCTCTCTGCGCCCATTATTCTTTCTTTCGTATTGCTCGCGACCTTCCCATTCATCGCGCGTCGTTTGATTCAACTTTTCCGTAAATAGGCTAAATCATGAAATCATATCCAAAACCTAAATCATTCGATGCCAATTTAATTGTCATTGGTGGCGGTAGCGCGGGCTTGGTCAGCGCTTATATTGCAGCTGCCGTTCAAGCCAAAGTGTTTTTGATTGAAAAGCATAAAATGGGCGGAGATTGCTTAAACACGGGTTGCGTGCCTTCAAAGGCTTTAATTCGTGCTGCGAAATATGTGCATCAAATCAGCGAGGCCAAAAAATATGGCATGAACAGCGCCACGGTGGATTTTGATTTCGAGAAAGTCATGCAGCGTGTGCATCATGTCATCGAAAAAATCGAACCACATGATTCCGTTGAACGCTTTACTAAGCTCGGCGTTGATGTGATTGAAGGCGAAGCTGAAATCACCAGCCCTTACAGCGTAAAAGTGAATGGCAAAACCATTACTGCAAAAAGCATTATCGTCGCCGCAGGCGCAACGCCTTTTGTACCGCCCATTAAAGGCATCGACAGCATTGAGCCGCTAACCTCTGATAACTTATGGGCACTAAAAACCTTGCCTAAGAAGTTTATTGTACTCGGCGGTGGTCCAATCGGTTGCGAGTTATCGCAAAGCTTTGCGCGTTTAGGCAGTGACGTCACCCAAATTGAAATGTTGCCACGCTTGATGATTCGCGAGGACGAGGAAGTCTCTCAATACATCCAAAAACGCTTCGAGGATGAAGGCGTACGCGTGCGCTGTGATCATAAAGCAGTGGAATTTAAGGTGGTTGATGGCCAGAAGGTTTTAGTCTGTGAGCATCAAGGGAAAACCGTAGAATTTGAGTTTGATGAAGTTTTAGTCGCCGTTGGCCGTGCGGCACGTTTAGAAGGCTTTGGCTTACAGGCATTAGACGTGCCCATTAGCAAGCGTAGAACCATTGAAGTGAATGATTACCTACAAGCGGGTTATCCATCACTTTACGCCTGCGGCGATATCGCAGGGCCGTATCAGTTCACGCATACCGCCTCGCATCAAGCTTGGTATGCCAGCGTGAACGCTTTGTTTGGCAAGTTTAAGAAATTTAAAGTTAATTACCGCGTCATTCCATGGGCAACGTTTACCGACCCAGAAGTCGCGCGCGTTGGCATTAACAAACAAGATGCAGCGGAGCAAAATATCACGTACGAAACCACTCGCTACCCCTTAGATGATTTAGACCGCGCCATCGCAGAAGGTGAAGACGAAGGTTATATTGAAGTATTAACCAAACCCAAAACCGACAAAATTTTAGGCGCCACCATTGTAGGCAAACACGCAGGCGATTTAATCGCTGAATTCGTGTTTGCCATGCAACACAACATGGGCTTGAATAAAATACTTGGCACCATCCATATCTACCCCACGCGCATGGAGGCCGTGAAGTTTGCCGCAGGCAACTGGAAAAAAGCCGCCACTAAACCTTGGCAGTTAAAGTGGTTAAAACGCTTCCATGCTTGGCAAAGAAAGTGAATCGTGATGTAGGCGCATAACCCCCATTGAGCTATACTCGCCGCTCGTCTTAACCTATGTATTACTCACTAAGCCATGGCCTTAGATAAAAACCTACACCCTGAATCTTTTCAATCTGGCCCTGATGACCGTGGTCATTTTGGCATTTTTGGCGGGCGCTTTGTCGCTGAAACCTTAATGCCTTTAATTATTGAAGTAGAAAAGGCCTATTACAAATATAAAGACGACCCTGAGTTTCGAGCAGAGCTTGAATATCTTGCCAAACATTACGTTGGCCGCCCTAGCCCACTTTACCATGCTAAACGCTTAAGTGAGACCCTCGGCGGCGCGAAGGTTTATTTTAAACGCGATGAACTTAATCACACTGGAGCACATAAGATTAATAACACGCTGGGGCAGATTTTACTGGCCAAGCGCATGGGTAAGAAACGCATCATCGCTGAAACAGGCGCGGGGCAGCATGGCGTTGCCACCGCCACTGTTTGCGCCTTATTCGATATTCCTTGCGTGGTGTATATGGGTCAAACCGACATCGAACGCCAAGCACCTAATGTGTTTAGAATGAAACTTCTCGGCGCTGAAATTGTGCCCGTGACCAGTGGCACTGCCACCTTAAAAGATGCTATGAACGATGCCTTGCGTGATTGGGTTGCCAACGTAGAAGACACCTTTTACATCATTGGCACTGCTGCAGGCCCGCATCCATACCCTGAAATGGTGCGCGATTTTCAAACCGTGATTGGCATGGAAGCAAAGGAACAAATGCACGAAGCCGAAGGTCGCTTGCCTGATTTATTGGTCGCTTGCATTGGTGGTGGCTCAAATGCGATTGGCTTATTTCACCCTTTCTTGGATGATAAGGCCGTTGAGATGCATGGTGTAGAAGCGGCAGGGCATGGCTTAGACACCGGTGAACACGCCGCTTCTTTAACGGGCGGCGAGCCAGGCGTTTTGCACGGCAACCGCACTTATTTACTGCAAGATGAAGATGGACAAATCAAAGATGCACACTCCATCTCAGCAGGCTTAGATTACCCAGGCATTGGCCCTGAACATTCATGGCTAAATGATACAGGCCGCGTGAAATATGTCTCGGTAACCGATGCAGAGGCGTTAGAAGCGTTTCAAGTATGTTGCAAAACTGAAGGCATTATTCCTGCCTTAGAGCCTAGCCATGCGCTCGCGCACGTCATCAAACACGCACCAACCATGAACAAAGATGAAGTCATTATTATGAATATGTGCGGGCGCGGCGATAAAGACGTTTTCACTGTTGCCGCTGCATTAGGCGTAACATTAGGCGAGGAAACTTAAATGAGCACACGTTTAGAAACGCTGTTTACACGCCTTAAAACCGAGAATCGCCCTGCTTTAGTTACTTTTATTACCGCAGGCGATCCGACCCCTGACACCAGTTTTGAGATACTTTCAAATTTAGCCACATCTGGTGCGGATATCATTGAGTTAGGCATGCCATTCTCTGACCCAATGGCAGATGGCCCTGCGATTCAGCTAGCGAATCAACGCGCCTTAGCCAATGGCATGACTTTAGCGAAAACATTAGATCAAGTTAAAAAATTTCGCCAAAACGATACCACCACCCCCATTATTTTGATGGGTTACTTCAACCCTATTCACCACATGGGCATTAACGCATTTTTAGATCGTGCAGATGAAGCTGGGGTAGATGGTTTAATTATTGTAGATTTACCCAGCGAAGAAGACGACGAGCTTTGTCACCCTGCGCGCACGCAAGGCATCGACTGGATCCGCCTCGCAACACCCACTACTGATGATGCACGCTTAAAAACTATTCTTAAGAATGGCTCTGGCTTTATTTATTATGTGTCTATCGCAGGCGTGACGGGCACTCAATCTGCACAAGCATCTGACGTGAACGATGCGATTAAACGCATTCGCAAGCAAACTGATTTACCTATTGCGGTCGGCTTTGGCATCAAAACGGCCCAAGACGTGAAAAAAACAGGCGAACACGCCGATGCGGTGGTAGTGGGTTCTGCGATTATTAATATTGTTCAGCAATCTGCTGAAGCGAATGATAGCAGCGCTGAAACTGCAAAAAAGGTGGGGGCATTTGTAAGCGAATTGGCCACTGGCTGCCTTACTCGAAAATAAGCTAGCATCACCATAAGACAAGCCAGCTCTGAACGAAGCGGTTAGATACTTTTGGCGGCGCGCTTACGTTACCCGCTCTACTCAAGAAGCTTAGAGCCTGTTTTCTGTGTCTCTGCTAAGCAGTGACTACCTACGACATGTCTTTTAATAACTTCTTCGCCTCAGTTTTAATCTTACCTTTGCCTGCATTCACGACATCATTTAAAAAATCCTTAGCGATGTCGTCCTCACCCAACTCGATATAGGCTTTGGCTAAAGCTAAAGCTGTTTCAGGATCGTGCTGATTAACTTCTTCCATTGCATCATCAAGCGCCTCTTCTATATTCTCGACCGTATCATCGGCTAACGATAAGCTCGCGGCTTCGAGGTCTAGTGCGTCATCAGGCGTATCAAGTGATAAATCTAAATCAATCTCTTCTGCGGTATCTGAAGTCGGTTGCGTTTCCATTGTAAGGTCGGCAGCCGTATCCGTTTCGGCATCGTCCATCGATAAATCTAAGTTGATTTTTTCTTTAACTACTGGCTCGTCTACCTCAGCTTCATTTGCCTCTGCATTGATTTCGATTTTCTGATTTAACACTGGAATAGAGCTGTCAAAATCATCTTGTAGCATACCGTGGCCAGGGGCGAACTCACGCGCCATCAGCTTGATTTTATTCCAGTCGCCGTCATCTTCGATGTGTTCTGCCGAAGATTCAAATAATTTAGTAAATGAATCGATATCGTCTGCGCCTTGATACAAACTAAGTAATTTTGTGACGACCGCGCTTTGATTCGGATTCTGCGCCAAAGATTCTTCCAACACTTTAATCGCCTGTTCTTTACGATCATAGGCTAAATACACTTCAGCTTCTGCAATCGGGTCAACGTCCACGACTTGTGTCATAGTCGATTGTTGATCAACCTGAGTAGAGTCCATGTCCTCTTGCGTAGACGGTTGATCATCCATTGCAAACAGCGAAGAATCATTTTGTACCGCTTCACTGGCCATAAAAGATTCATCACTCAAATCAAATAATGAAGAGCCGTGCAACTGCTCTTCTAAGCCAGCATCTACTTCCTCATCAGATATCCCTTCATCACCTAACGTAAGGTTATCCAAGTCAATATCAACCGTTTCAAACTGAGAATCATCATCATCGATGTCTAAAATAGAATCACCGTCTTCTTCAAATTCATTGTCCATACGGCGTCTAACGCCTTTCATCAAGAATAAACTTAATAAACCAACGCCACCCACACCTGCGATGAGTTTCCACATATCAGAAGATATACTGCCTAGTGGGTTATTGCTGCTTGAAAATTGAGCCTTAAGTTTTGATAATAATCCAAGTTCTGAATTGTTGTCCGCATCCATCACGGGGGCATTAACGGTTTTAACTGGCGTAGTTTCAATCTGAGCAACATCAGTTTGAGCGCGCTTTGCCGCCTCAATTTTAGTTTGAAGTGCTTGCTCCAACGCCACAATTTTGCCTTCGCTTTCTTCAAGCTTGGCACGGTCTCCTGAATTTAATGCGGTGATATAGGCTAAATCTTGTGTTTCTAAATTAAACTGGCTATTGGTATTATCGGCTTGTGCAAGCGCGCCTGTCTCACCACTGCCTAAATCTGCCTGCAAAGTACTCAAGGCAGATTTCACATTCGCCAACATTAACTCATTTTGCGCTCGGCCAGATAAAGCTGGGCCACTTGGTGTAGGGCTAGCAGATTCAAGCATTTGCTGTGAAACGGGGTTCGGGTCAGGCATACCAATGGCGGTGGCAGAATCTTGAATAATAGCATCAACATAACTTTTATCTTCTGATGAAGCATTATCTAGCGCACTTTGCACTAAATCACTCGAAAGTTCTTCGGGCATATCCTGAACGATGTCATCCGCCACCTCTGGCGTAACCAAATCTGAAACACGCTCAACTACGCTGGGCGTTATGGCAGCAGTCTCGAACACGTTAGCGTCATTGACGACTTCAAGCTCTGTATCAACAATGCCTGTCGATGTCTGGTCTGAAGAGGGTTCACCTGACAAAATACCCGCATTTAGGTTCTGCAATGCTTGGCTTTGTAAACTCAATAACTGGCTGATTTTGCTAAGCTGGGCTTCTACCTGCCCCATACGTTCAGTTAATACTCTATTTTCGCCACGAGACGCGATCAACTCTTCTTTAAAAACTTCGTTTTGATTACGTGAGGCACTTAATTCTTGTTGAATCGCGATTTTAAAATTACCAATCTCAGTGATAATCGAGGCCATTTGATCATAGCCTGCATCACCCAATGCCTGGGCATTCGCACGCGTCTTCGTCGCCGCGCCATCACTCTGCCCGCCCACGGTTAAAGTGGGCTTGGCAACGGCTAGAGATGCCGCTGCTCGTGAAGCAGTCGAACGTTTTTGGCTGACAACACGAGAAGTTTTGGATAATTGTTTAACCTTTTTCATCGCGTTAGACGGCGATAATGCCAGCATTTGAGCGCGCGAGGGCACGCGTATCTGTGCGCCTTTCTTAATGCTGTTCAAATTATTTTCAGGAAAGGCTTCACGGTTTAAATTATAAAAAGCCATCCATGCCTGCTGCATTGACACATCAGCTGGACGGTACAGCGCCGCAATAGCAGATAAACTATCTCCCTTTCTGACGCGGCCATGAAACTCCGGATTAGGCGTTGCATTTTGTGCGCGCTTAACAATACCAAGTTTCGTATTGGGCGCAACCGCCTGTGTTAAAGCTTGAGTCGCGTAATCGGCTGGGTCAATCAAGGCTGTATATTCACGCAAAATGTTGCCGCCTGCCCAAGAGATGTTTAACAACAAATGCAAGAAAGGCTCTGAAATAGCGTTTAAAGACCTAACTCTAATTTTAGCTCTGCCATTTTTAAAGCCCTCGACACTGACTTTCAAATTTTTGGCGTTATCCGGATAAGCAATGCCTGTTTGCTTAAACAGCGATGGCGATGCTAGCGACACGTCCAAACTTGAAAACTCGCTTTTCTTGAGCGCGTTAAGATCGATAGAAATGTTGAGTGGATCGCCTAAATGAGAGGCCACATTCATTTCACCAACGCTTAATGCTTGAACATGAAAACTAAGCAATGACAGCGTCATTGCGCCAGCCAACACTACTTTTCTGGCGACGATTGGGGCAGGTTTTTTTATCATTTTTTTAATTCTAATCTCAATAAAAATGTAATTCGTTCAGGCATATAAGGCATGATTACAAACCATTTTATGCAAATTCAAAGCATAACACAATGTTAATAAACATAAACCCTCATAAATGGGCTCAAAACAACCAAGGTTTATCTTGTTGACGTTGCACTTCATAGGCTTTAATTTTATCAGTATGCTGCAAGGTTAAACCAATATCATCTAAGCCTTCTAACAAACATTTCTTTTTAAAATCATCTACTTCGAAGGTCATTTCCGTGCCATCAGGTAATGCCACTATTTGCTGAATCAAATCAACCGTTAGCTGATAGCCTTCCTTTTGTTCGGTTTGCTCAAACAAAACATCTACCTGCTCAGCCGTTAAAACAATCGGCAAGATGCCATTCTTAAAGCAGTTATTATAAAATATATCTGCGTAGCTCGGTGCAATCACACAGCGAATACCGTAATCCTCTAATGCCCAAGGCGCGTGCTCACGCGAGGAACCACAGCCAAAGTTTTGCCTTGCGATCATTATTTCAGCGCCAACATATCGTGGAAAATTCAATACAAACTCTGGGTTAATCTCGCGCTGGCTATTATCCATACCCGGCTCGCCATGATCCAAATAACGCCATTCATCAAATAAATTCGGGCCAAAACCTGTGCGCTTGATCGATTTCAAAAACTGTTTCGGGATAATCGCATCGGTATCCACATTACTGCGGTCAATTGGCACCACTAAGCCATTTAATAATTCAAATTTTTTCATGACGCTACCCCGCCTTTCATCACATCTTGCGCGCTGGCAAAATGCCCCGCAATCGCGGTGGCTGCTGCCGTGGCAGGTGAGACTAAATGCGTGCGCCCACCTTGGCCTTGTCGGCCTTCAAAATTACGGTTAGAGGTTGATGCGCAGCGCTCACCTGCCTCTAGTTTGTCATCATTCATCGCCAAACACATTGAGCAACCTGGATTGCGCCATTCAAAGCCTGCTTCTATAAAAATTTTATCCAAGCCTTCTTGCTCGGCCTGCTGCTTGACTAAGCCCGAGCCAGGCACGACTAAAGCCAATGTGATGTTCTCAGCAAGTTTCTGCCCTTTTGCCACCTCTGCCGCGCTGCGTAAATCTTCTATACGGCTATTGGTGCATGAACCAATAAACACCTTATCTACCAAGATATCTTTCATATTAATATTAGGCTGTAAATCCATATATTTTAAAGCATTATGGTAGCCTTCTTGCTTGTTTTCATCTGCTAAGGCAGGGTCAGGCACAGCACCATTAAGCGCCACGGTCAT
>JAZGFQ010000305.1:0-2120 GCA_036479635.1 Arenicellales bacterium | reverse complement strand
ATTTTAGTGCCGGGTGGCTTTGGCATACGCGGCACGGAAGGTAAAATTTTAGCGGCTAAATATGCGCGTGAGAACAAAGTGCCGTATCTAGGCATTTGTTTAGGGATGCAAGTTGCCACCATTGAGTTTGCACGACATATCGCGGATATGAAAGACGCCAATAGCTCAGAATTTAACGCTGATTCGCCGTATCCTGTTATTGCGCTTATCAGTGAGTGGACGAACGACCAAGGCGCAGTTGAAACCCGCGATGAAGATTCCAATATGGGCGGCACGATGCGCTTAGGTGCGCAACATTGCGCGCTGAAGGCAGGTACTCACGCGCGTAAAATTTACGGCGAAGACGTGATTTTTGAACGTCATCGCCACCGCTATGAATTTAATAATAATTATCTTGAAGCCTTAGAAAGCAAAGGTTTAGTGTTCTCAGGGTTTTCAAAAGATGGTTTGGTCGAGATGATTGAACTGCCGGATCATCCTTGGTTTGTGGCCACGCAATTTCACCCAGAATTCACTTCAAACCCGCGTGATGGCCATCCGTTATTCACCGCGTTTGTATCCAAAGCACGCGAATTAAAACAGGCATAGAGGCTTAAGGTTATGTCATTTTATAAATTTAAAACGGGGTTAGGCGAGCCTTTCTTTTTGATTGCAGGGCCGTGTGTGATTGAATCCGAAGCGATGGCGATGCAAAGTGCCGAAGCATTGAAGAACATCACAGATGAACTGGGCATTCCATTTATTTATAAATCCTCTTTTGATAAAGCCAATCGAACTTCTAGCTTGTCTCAGCGCGGGCCAGGGCGAGATGAAGGCTTACGTATTTTAGAAAAAGTACGCGATGCACTTGGTTGCCCGATTTTAACGGACGTACACAGCGTTGATGATGTGAAGGCTGCCAGTGAGGTGGTCGATGCGATTCAAACCCCTGCATTTTTATGTCGCCAGACGGATTTAATCGTAGCCGCGGCGCAGTGCGGGGTAGCAGTGAATATCAAAAAAGGTCAATTTTTATCTGCCCCTGAAATGGTGCATGTGGTACATAAAGCCCGCGAAGCCAACTCGGAGGCTTCAATTGCAGTGTGCGAGCGTGGTAACAGTTTTGGTTATAACAACTTGGTGGTGGATATGCGCAATTTAGAAATCATGCGCGAAACCGAGTGTCCGGTGGTGTTTGATGCGACGCATTCGGTGCAATTACCGGGCGGTGCGAATGGAAAATCGGGCGGCCAGCGTGAATTTGTGCCTGTGTTAGCACGCGCAGCAGTGGCGGTGGGCGTAGACGGTTTGTTTATGGAATCTCACCCGGACCCAGACAAAGCTTGGAGTGATGGCCCGAATGCCGTGCCTTTGTCGCAAATGAAAAATTTACTATCGCAACTGATGGCGATTCATTCAGTTGTTCGCGCGTAAAATAGCGCTCGACTGTTTCAGCCTATTCCAATTTATTTAATCAATTTCTAACCGCTTAAAAATCATGTTTAAAAAATCCGATAACATTGCAGATTTCGACCCTGAATTATGGAACGCCATTGAGCAAGAAACTCAGCGTCAAGAAGAACATATTGAGCTGATCGCTTCTGAGAACTACACCAGCGCCAGAGTGATGCAGGCGCAAGGCTCAGGTTTGACTAATAAATACGCCGAAGGCTACCCAGGTAAGCGTTATTACGGCGGTTGTGAATATGTTGATATAGCCGAAGCCTTAGCCATTTCGCGTGCAAAAGAATTGTTTGGCGCAGATTACGCCAATGTGCAAGCGCACTCAGGCTCGCAGGCCAATGCGGCGGTATATATGGGTTTATTGCAACCAGGCGATACCGTGCTGGGCATGAGCCTTGCGCACGGCGGGCATTTAACCCACGGTGCCTCGGTGAATTTTTCAGGTAAGATTTATAACGCCATTCAATATGGCTTAGATGAGGCGACGGGTGAGGTTGATTACGCACAAGTTGAAGCCTTGGCTAAAGAACATAAACCTAAAATGATCGTGGCGGGTTTTTCAGCTTATTCGCGCATCATGGATTGGCAGCGCTTTCGCGATATCGCCGATAGCGTTGGTGCTTATTTGATGGTCGATATGGCACACGTTGCAGGTTTAGTGGCAGCAGGCCAATATC
>JAZGFQ010000304.1:0-2662 GCA_036479635.1 Arenicellales bacterium | reverse complement strand
TAAAATACCTTGATTCACTTTAATATCAGAGCTTAGTTTTGAGAATTTTGTTTCATCCTCTAATTCAGCACCTAAATCTAATTCTTTGCCTTTAAGCTGTTTATATAGTTTTGAAGCATCCACCAAGGTTTTTTGTATATTCGCACCACGTAAGGCGCCATCATTCAAACTGATATGAATATCGCCCTGCATCGAAGCAATAATCTCATCGGCGGTTAAGCCGCTGCTTTGAATTTGGGTGCTGACATTACCAAAGCCTTCAAGCCTATCGGTCATTTGCATCGCTTGTAAAAACGGCCCCAGATTTAAACTTTCTAATGTTGACTCGATCTCAACCTTAGGAATATCACCTGAGATATCGTAGCTAAAGGTGTTGCGTGTTACGCCGCCATAAACCTTAGCACTCAACGGCGAAATCGTGATTTTATCTGCCGTGGTATCGATGTTCACCTTCACATCGTGAGACGCCATCTCTAAAATATCTAGCTCAGTAATGCTTAGCGTGCCTTTCACATCTAAACCTTTTAAGGCTGCAAAGGGCAAAGCCACCACCGCGCCTGGGCCTGTTTTTTCAGCCACTTGTTTGTTATCTGTGCTCATGTAATTATCTGCATTGAGCTTATCTACCGCCAGGTTAAAACGATAAGCAGGTGATGAAAAATCCGCCATCGAAAAATCACCCGTGATAGTGGAGTCATCTAACCTTAGCTGTAAATTATCCAGCGCTATACTGTTCAGCCCTGCGGTAAAGCCCGTTTCTAACTGAAGCGCTGCCAAAGCCTGCTCGGGCATCTCGTCCAAGGCATCAACACCTAATGCAGCTAATAAATCCTTAGGCTTTAGTGTGTTTGAGCTCAATTTGCCACTGGCCTTGAGTTGATCAAACAAATCGACTACTTTAAGGCTCACGTCTAGTTGTGCATCATTCGCCTGAATCTTTAAACTCGGCGCTAATAACACGCCTCGATTTAAATCTACATCGAGCTGCGCAGCCTCTAAGTTTGCAGAAACTCCTGCCAATGTCGTGTTTAAGGTTTTCTGTGCGATTGAAACGCTATTTTTCTCACCATCAAACCGTAAGCCTGATAGCGCGCCTTTAATCGGTAATTGGGCATATTCCCCTGAATAACTCAGCTGGTCGATCATAGCCACGCCAGACGCCAGTGAATATTCAATCGTGTTCGCCTGTAAATCGGCGTTTATATCACCCAGATTTACCTGCGTTGTAAAGCCTGTTAACTTAAGCGCATCAAACGCCTCGCTCACCCATAAAGCGCCCTTCGCCTGCACATCGCCTGATTCGGTAAAACTAGGGCTACTGACTTCACTGCTTAAGTCAAAATCGGTGGCTTTGCCAGGAATGACTGCACCCGTGGTCAGGTTAAATGCGTTTAAAACATAATGTTGATCAGCTTGTGCATTATCCCAATGCACTTCACCATTACTAATATCCACGCCTTGAATGACCAAGCCACCTAAGGCCGCGCTAGCTTGTTGCTCGGGGTTGGTAGTAAGGGTTTGTTTATTCGATTGGCTTAAATCTGCCCAGTTGCTTTCGCCTTTAGCATTTATCGCTAAAAATACTTTTGGCGCAATGAGCTTTACTTTACCCACTTCTAGTTTCTTTTCGATCAATGGCAAAAGCTTCACCTGAACTTCTGCCTTTTCGGCTGAAAGCATATTCTCAGGCGTAAAACCTACACGATTACTCAAAGCAAAATCGTTTAGTGTGAGCCCTAAAGAGGGATAAAAGCGCCAGCTAATATCGCCATCTAGTTGCAATTTTCGACCAATTTGTTGTTCTAGCTTTTCGGAGATTTGTGCCTTAAAACTGTTTGGATCTACCGTTTGGGCTAGAAAAATTGCCCCGCCAATCGCGACAACAACTAAAAACACAATCAACCATAAAGCCCACTTAATCAAATTCATATTAACCCTTTAAAACAATTATTTATAATAAATACTTAATGCAAAAGATGTTGTTATTCTTCGCCTTCTACCTGTGCTAATGCCGTTAAAACAACCTCAACGCCTGCCCCTTCAATGCGGCTATTTTCTGCCAACTGTTGGCGCCACATTTTCGCATTGGGCTGGCCTTTATATAAACCCATCAACGGCTTCACCATGTGCTTTAACCAAACGCCTTTCTCTAGCTGGCCTGCCACATACGCTACATAAGCATGGACTATCTCACTGCGCGACTGACGCAGTGCTGAATCTTCGTCATAAAGTTGATGCACATCCGCCATGATCCAAGGGTTATCTAACGGCGCGCGCCCCATCATCACGCCACCAACATGTTGCAACTGCTTGGCAGCTTCGTCTAAAGTATTAATGCCGCCATTGATGGTGAAATCTAACGCAGGGAAATCTTTAGCTAAGCGATGCACAAGATCGTAATCTAAAGGTGGAATATTGCGATTATCTTTCGGGCTTAAGCCTTTGAGCCAAGCTTTGCGCGCATGGATAATGAATTCTGAACAACCTGCCGCAGACACCGTTTCAACAAAGCGCCATAAGCTGGTTTGCGGGTCTTGGTCGTCAATCCCAATGCGGTTTTTCACCGTCACAGGAATATCCACCGCCGCTTGCATCGCGCTCACACATTCAGCGACCAACTCAGGCTCAGCCATCAAACACGCACCAAAGCGCCCTGCTTGCA
>JAZGFQ010000303.1:0-11325 GCA_036479635.1 Arenicellales bacterium | reverse complement strand
AAATTGGGTTATTCTGTTGATTGTGTGGATACATCACAATCAGTGCTTGATCGTGCCGCGGCATGTTGTGAGGCGGTAGGCATGCAGAATATCCGTTTCAGTACAGGATTGATTGAGGCAGGTGAGTATGATGCTATTTTATATCGTGAAGCTGTTGATGTGTTGCCAGCAAATGCCTTTCAGTCCTTGTCTATTTCAGGGCGTTGTGTGGCGATGATGAATGATACTCAAGCAAGCAGTCATATCGTTGAAGTGATGCGCTATACGCATGACCAAGGTAAGATCAAAGCAGAATCTTTAATGGACACGGTACGTGACATTTCAAAGAATCATCATGAATTTATATTTTAAAATGAAGAGTTTAGTTGCTATGAATAATATTTCATCTGTCTTAACGTTAAGAAAACGACCCGTTACGTTATTGTTATCTCTATTGCTCGCGCCTGCGGCAAATGGTTTGGATTTACAACAAGCGTATAAAGTTGCTAAACAACATGATGCGACTTTCTTAGCTGCAGGTCAGCGCTATGAAAGCTCGAAGCTGGACCTTCCGCTGGCGCAAAGTGCGAATAAAGTAAACCTGATTGGAACGGGGGGCATTACCCAGAATTACGATCATTCCAGCCCGGATGTTGGAGACAGCAGTTCTTCAGATTACCAGCAATCACAGCTCGCTTTGAGCTTAAATAAGAATCTTTATAACGTATCGATTTCACATAACATCGATGCGGCAAAAATTGGTGTAGAGATTGCAGGTTTGCAATTAGGCTTAGCTAAGGAGGCGCTCATTAGTACAGTAGTTGCTGATTATTTGAGTGTATTGTCGGCCTTAGATAATGAAAAACTCGCTAAGTTAGAACGTACCGCCATTGAGCAACAGCTAGATTTAGCCACGCAACGCCTAGACGTTGGCTTAGGTACAAAAACAGATCAATATGATGCACAGGCGCGCTATGAATCTAGCAATGCGGGCTTAATCGCAGCACAAAATGAGGTGTTAAACGCGCAACAATCCTTAGAAAGTTTAATGGGGCAAAGCTTAGGCGCTGATTTTAAAAATAGCTTGCGGGTTTTGGACAGTCAGAATGTTAATTTACAGATTGATACCAGCGATGCTTGGTTAGTGGCGGCGGTTGAGAAAAACTTAGCCTATACGATTAAGCAGCAACAAATTGATTTACAAAAAATTGAGCTTGCACGTGCCGATAATGGCCGTACACCTACGCTAGGTTTAGTGGTGGGTGCAAGTGTGGCCGATGCAGGGGCTAGAAGCGCACAACCTGGCGGCGGGCAAAGTAATTGGAATGTGGGTTTACAAGGCTCTATTCCTTTGTATCAAGGCGGTTCGATTAAACTTAAGCAAACTAAGGCAGCGCACGCATTGGCAGCCGTTGAATCTGATGCGGAGCAAGCGCGCCGTGAGACGGATAATACTATTCGTGCAGCACGGCGTGGTGTGCAGGCTCTGCAAGGGCAAGTACAAGCCTTGGCGTTGGCGGTGCGCGCAAATGAGAGCGGCTTAGAATCTAAAGCAGAAGGCTTTAAGGCGGGCGTGACAACCAATCTAGATGTGTTAAATGGCCAGCGTGATTTATTTCGTGCGCGCCGTGACCACCTAAAAGCCAGCTATGATTTAGTCAATGCCGTGGTGCAGCTTGAACGTGTATCAGGTGGCCTAAATGATGCGGATATTGCGCGTATTAATAAGTGGTTAAAATAATGTTGGCGAATGACAACCTCATTACTTGGATAGCAAGCTACCCTAAAAGCGGCAACACATGGATTCGCGCGTTAATCACGGCCTATGCAAATGAGGGTGAAGTTGAAATCAATAGTATCATGCAAACAGGCGATAAAGATGATGCTTATTATGAAGGTTTAATTCAATCACCGATCAAAGATTGGACGATCACTGAGCAAGCGATGATTAAGCCCGTTGCAATGATGCGTATGCTGGAAGATGCTGCGGGGAATATGTTATTAAAAACCCATGATGCAAACTTGAGTTTATCAGGCGTTGAACAAATCCCGCCATATTTAACGCGCTCTGCGATTCATATTGTCAGAGACCCGCGCGATATCGTTTTATCGTTTATGAATCACTACAACCTTGGTTCGGTTGATGCGACGATAAACCTGTTATTAGATGATGACACCTTAAGCCGCGCACCTGACCAAGGCTTGTTTGTACCGCAGTTATCTTGGCGCTTGCATACGGAATCATGGATGAGGGAGGCGATGTATCCTATTCATCGCGTGCGATATGAAGATTTATTAACCCAACCATTTGACTGCTTTAAAGAAATAATTCAGTTTATTGGTATGGATTTTAATGCGGATTTGCTTCGAAAAAGCATCCAAGCCACCAAATTTGATCGCCTACAAAAGCAAGAAGAAACGAGCGGTTTTCGCGAAGGGGTCGGCCAGAAGTTTTTCCACAAAGGGAAATCAAATCGCTGGAAAACGGAACTTTCGAACGAACATCAGCAACGTATTGTTGAGGCCTGTGAAGTTGAAATGAAGGCTCTTTCTTATCTTTAGACTCAATCTTTGAGGCTTGTCTTTAAGGCCTTTACGTTGAGGTTCTAACGTAGGCCTTATTTCTGAATCTTAATCAGCTCAATCGTTGCTTGCTTCTTACCTTTGCGCTCAGTTTCAATTTTAACCGGCATACGGGGTTCGGATTCCGTTAGCCAAATCGTGACGACTTTAGTGTCACCTTTACGCGTACGGGATTTTTTAAAAGTTTTGAACGTGCCTGCCCCAGTGGTGATGGTTTCCTTGGTTTCAGGATGATAAGTATAATGCCGTACTTTCGTGGCGCTAACTAATTTTTCTTCGCTGCCTTGAGAGGAATCATTAAGACCTAAGATGGATAACAAAGGAAAGGTGTAGGCATCAATTTGCTCATGCTTTGAGATCGCGAACTGATCGGTATGGGTGACAATTTTCTGTTGTTGATGATCGACGTTTAATTTTTTAATTGCTGGGTTTTTTTTACCTTTCTTCTCTGTGACACGTTTTAGAACGAGTTTGTCATTTAGCTCAATATATTCAATGGTCTCGATGACTTTGCCATCACCAAATAAATTGGCCAAGGCATTGGGAAATGTTTCTCCACGTACAATGACATTCTGCCCTGTTTTATGTTTTGATTTCTGCAAGGAAATTCCGAGTTCACCAATGCTGTTGCCTTTGTATGTCACTGCATAGCGCAGTGTATAAGAGGGAATATCTTTGCTATTAAAGGCCTGTGTGATGGATGACGCAGCGAATAAGGTGCTCGCGAAAAGCAGTGTTTTGAAAAGGGGTAGGTTCATAGCTCGATGATGCCGTTTATGAGGTGACTGGGCACTGAATTAACGATTGGCTTGTGTGCGCAGCCATTCAATCGCGCGCGGATAGATAATATGTTCTTCTTGATGAATGCGTTGCTTCAGTGAGGTGGCAGTATCTTCCGCCAAAATTTGGATGCGGCTTTGTAAAATAATTTTACCCGCATCTAAATCTTCAGTCACATAATGAACGCTAGCACCGTGAAACTTTTCATCTGCATCAATCACGCGCTGATGCGTGTCGAGGCCTTTATATTGAGGTAATAAAGAAGGGTGGATATTGATGGTTTTACCTTTGAATTTTTGAATGAATTCAGAAGATAAAATGCGCATAAAGCCAGCTAAAATGATGAGATCAACTTGAAGTGGCATGATTTCATCTATGAGCTTTTGATCATATTGCGCGCGTGTTTGGCCTTTTTTAGGGCGGAGAATGATGAATGGAATATTGGCATTGCGCGCATGGTTAAGCCCATTGGCGGTGGCTCGATGGCTGATTACCAGCGCAATATGGGCGTGTAGAGACTTTGCGGCGATGGCGTCAATGATGGCTTTTAGGTTCGAGCCTTCACCCGATATCAGCACAACCAGTTTAAAAGGCTTCACCTCAGTGCTCATATTATTAGGCGAGAGCTATTTTTTGCTTAGGCTTGAAAAAAGCTGACGTGAGGTGCACTTTGCGCGCTATGAGTGATTTCGCCTATCTCAAATGCATGCTCGCCATGTGCTTTTAAGGTCTCAATGGCGAGCGTAATATCTGTCTTAGGCAAACAAACTACCATGCCCACGCCACAATTAAAGGTGCGCAACATTTCAGCTTGTTCAACATTGCCGTTTTCTTGCAGCCACTTAAATACATCTGGTTGAGGCCAAGCATCAAGATTAATCTCAGCCTGAGTGTTTTCAGGCATCACGCGTGGAATATTTTCGGTCAAGCCACCGCCTGTGATATGCGCTAACGCGTGTACGTCAACGGTTTTAATTAAGGCCAATAAGCTCTTCACATAAATGCGCGTTGGCGTAAGCAGCGCTTCACCGAGCGTGCCATCACCAAAGGGTTGCTTAAGGTCAGCGTTAACATGTTTGATGATATTGCGAATCAGCGAATAGCCGTTTGAATGCGGGCCTGATGAGGCAATGCCGAGCAAGGCGTCGCCTGTTTGAACGTGCTCAGGCGAGATGATCTCAGCTTTTTCAACTAAGCCCACAGAAAAGCCCGCTAGGTCGTAATCATTCTCGCTATACAAGCCGGGCATTTCAGCGGTCTCGCCGCCAATCAATGCCGCACCTGATTGCACGCAGCCTTCTGCAATGCCTTCAATGATTGATTGCGCGGCATCAAGTTCCAACCTGCCTGTGGCGTAATAATCTAAGAAAAATAAAGGCGCAGCACCGGTGACGATAATATCGTTGACACACATCGCAACTAAATCAATGCCGATGGTGTCGTGCTTATTCATTTCAATGGCAAGCTTGAGTTTCGTACCAACGCCATCGGTGCCTGAGACTAGAATCGGTTGCTTGTAATCAGCCCAAGGCAGCTCGAATAAACCACCGAAGCCGCCTAAACCAGACACCACTTCTGGGCGATGGGTGCGTTTTACCGCAGGCTTGATGCGCTGAATTAATTCATTGCCTGTATCAATATTAACGCCGCTGTCTCGGTAACTTAGGTTTTTCGACTTACTCATGTGTTAGGTTGAGGCTTTTGCCTTGCAGAGAAGAGCGGCGATTTTAACAGGACGCACACAATTATTTAAGCAGACTAAGCGCAATCGCTTTAGAATAAGGCAACCTAATAAAAACGTAGATGACGCCGTGTTTTCCCAAATCCCCAACTTATTAACCTTATCACGCATGTTCATGGTGCCCGTGGTCATTGTGTTGCTGGATTCGAGGCAATACGAGTTTGCGTTGATTGTCTTTTTTATCGCAGGCGTGACCGATGGCTTAGATGGCTGGATTGCCAAAAAATTTGAACTACAAAGCACCTTTGGCGCGATGTTAGATCCGATCGCGGATAAACTATTATTGGTCAGCACTTATGCCATGCTTGCGGTGCTGGGAGATATTCCGTTTTGGCTATTAGTGTTGGTGGTGTTTCGGGATGTGATGATTGTCGGTGGGTATTGGGTGTTGATTGCTATGGATAAAAAAGTGGAAATACAGCCGATATGGATGAGTAAGTTTAATACGTTATTTCAAATTATTTTAGTGGTGCTGGTGTTGATGCACCATGCGCACTGGTTGGCGCTGGAGTCCGTCCTGCCTTTTGTTATTGCGATAGTGGTGTTTACGACTATTTTTAGTGGTTTAAGTTATATGCGTGCAGGTTTCGCTTTAATTGAGCCAGAACGCTAGCTTTTACGATGACAGCACAACTCATTCTTCCGATAGAAGTGGAAGATCAAAAATCCTTTGATAATTTTATGGATGCGCCGAACCAGCGTTTAGTGGTGCGGCTCAAGCAGCAGTTTAATCAGCAGCTGAGTGCGCCTGAGCCTCAGTACTTAGGGGTTTATCTATGGGGCGAGCTTGGCAATGGGAAAAGCCATTTGCTGGCCGCTTTAGTGCGCTCGTTGCCTAGTTCAGATGTGGTACAAATTTTGCGAGCAGATAATTTAAAGCTTCGTTCTCGGCCAGGCTTGATTTACATCTTAGATGATCTTGAAGGTTTCACGACAAGCCTGGCCGCTGAGCAAGCATTTTTAACGGTGCTTGAGAAAATCAAACAGCAAAACGCTTTATTATTGATCACAGCAAGCGTTCCCATTCGAGCGTTGGCGCTAAAATTGGCTGATTTATCTTCGCGTCTAAGTGCGATGGAACAGTTTGAATTATTGGCGTTAAATGATGCACAAAAACGTGCGGTGTTGTGCCAGCGCGCAGAAAAACGCGGGATAGAGCTTAACGAAGATATTCTGAACTGGTTATTTACGCATACTTCGCGGGAACTGGGCTTATTGTTGGATTTATTAGATCAGCTTGATGTGCATAGCTTGGCGCACAAGCGTAAGGTGACGATTCCGCTGATTAAATCAATGCTGTCTGCTTCGTAAGCAGTAAGCATAAAAAACGCTGCCATTGGCAGCGTTTTTTTATGAAACTTGAGCGTGCCTATTTTTCAGGAATGCGAATCTGCTGACCAGGGTAGATTTTATCTGGATCTTTAATGACTTCACGATTCGCTTCAAAAATCTCGGGGTACCGAGAACCTTTGCCTAACTGGCTAGAAGCAATGCCCCATAAAGTATCGCCTTTTTCGATGGTGTAGAAAGTCGGTTGTGCCGCTTCTTCGATGACTTCGCCTGATTCTAATTCCAATTCAGCGGCCTCGACTGAGCTAATGCCCAGCACATTGCCCGCCATCAGAATGGCTTTTTCGTAGGCCGATTTATCTTTGGCCTTACCTTTAATTTTTGCCACACCATCGACGACTTCAATTTTCATGCCCTCAACGCCAGGGTTGTCTTCATTGATGTGCTTTTCGATGGCTTCACCTGCGTCGTCATCGTCGCCGAATAGTTTTTTGCCTATTTTAGATGCAAAGTTAAAAAATCCCATGGGTTTCTCCTCTGGTTGGGGTTAATGAATGGTTGTTATTTTTTGCTGGCGGTCTTTTTTGAGGCCTTCTTTTTGGTGGCCTTTTTCTTGCTTGCTTTTTTCTTTGTAGCTTTCTTTTTGCTGGCTTTCTTTTTAGCGGTTTTCTTTTTCGCCACCTTCTTCTTTGAGGCCTTTTTCTTGCCACCGCGTTTCGCTTTACGCTCAGTCGCTTCAAGAATCAGTTTTTTACAAGTTTCTAAATCTAAAGTAGACGGATCTTCGATATCTTTTGGAATGCGCGCATTGACCTTGCCATCGGTAATGTAAGGGCCATAGCGGCCTTTTTGGATGATGATGCCGTCTTCTTCAAAGACTTTAATCAAACGTTCGGCATCCGCTTTCTTTTTCTCTGCGACTAACTCAAGTGCGCGCTCTAGCTCAACCGTGTAAGGGCTGTCTTCTTTGGGCAGTGATACAAATTTATTGTCATAACGAATATAAGGCCCGAAGCGACCAATCGCCGCGGTAACCGGCTCACCTTCTGGAGTTTCGCCTAGTTTTCTAGGTAGCTTAAATAACTCCATTGCTTCGTCGTAACTAATAGAGTCTATTTTCTGCCCGGTTAATAAGCTGGCGAATTTTGGTTTGTCTTCATCGTCTTTGGTGCCGATCTGCACAAAAGGACCATAACGCCCCATGCGTACAGAAACAGGCTTGCCGCTTTTAGGGTCGGTGCCAAGTTCACGTGCCTGCATGACTTCCGCACGACTAACAGATTCTTCTTTATCAATGCACTGCTTGTTGAAATCACCCCAGAAATCGGCCAATAAGGGCTTCCATTGTTTCTCTCCGCGTGAGATCGCATCGAGATCATCTTCTAAATTCGCAGTAAATTCGTAATCGACATAGCGAGTAAAGTGATCAGACAAGAACCGCCCAACAATCTTGCCGATTTCAGTCGGGAAAAAGCGGCGCTGTTCGAGCGTGACATACTCACGGTTCACCAATACACTGATGATCGAAGCGTAAGTAGAAGGCCGGCCAATGCCGTAAGCTTCTAATGATTTGACCAGTGAGGCTTCAGAATAACGCGGCGGTGGGTCGGTGAAGTGTTGTTCGGTGCGGATTTGCTTGAGATTTAATATCTCACCTTCTTCCATCGGCGGTAGGCGTTTGCCATCTTTATCATCGGCTTTTTTATCATCTTCGCCTTCTTCATAAACGGCCAAGAAACCTGGGTGACGCACGGTTGAACCATTGGCGCGGAATAAACCGACGTCGCCTGCGGCTAAATCAACCGCTACGGTATCGATGGTGGCGTGTATCATTTGGCACGCCACGGTACGTTTCCAGATTAAATCATATAAACGTAATTGATCAGATTCTAAGCTATCGGCTAAAGATTGCGGCGTGCGCGTGGTGGCAGTCGGGCGAATCGCCTCGTGTGCCTCTTGCGCGTTCTTTGATTTTGTTTTGAACACGCGCGCTTCATCAGGCACTTGATCTGCGCCGTAAGCATCACTAATGAAATCTCGAATTTCAGTTAAGGCTTCGCCTGCTAAATTCACTGCATCGGTACGCATATAGGTGATTAAACCCGTGTCATCGATGCCTTCATAAAGGCGCTGTGCGGTGCGCATGGTGCGCTGTGCGCTAAAACCAAGTTTACGCGCCGCCTCTTGTTGCAAGGTTGAGGTGGTAAATGGCGGCGCAGGGTTCCGTTTGCGTTGCTTTTTGGTGATGGTTTTGATCAGCAATTGACCTTGTGCAGCCTCATTCAACGCTTTTTCAGCCGCGCTCGCACCGCCTTCTTCGGTGATCGAAAACTGCTTCATTTTCTCGCCATTAAGCAAGGTGAGACGGGCCTCGATGATGTGGTCTTCGTTATCGAGCTTATTGGTGTCGGCTTCAATAGACCAATATTCTTGCGGGTTGAAGGCCTCAATTTCCGCTTCGCGGTCAACGATCATCCGTAGAGCAGGGCTTTGTACGCGCCCTGCGCTCAAGCCTTGGCGGATTTTTTTCCACAATAAAGGCGATAAGTTAAAGCCTACGAGGTAATCTAAAGCTCGGCGCGCTTGCTGGGCGTTGACCATCTCTAAAGATAATTCACGTGGATTATCGACCGCTTCGCGGATGGCTTTTTTGGTGATTTCGTTAAACACCACGCGATGTACTTCCTTGCCTTCTAAAATGCCTTCTTCTTTTAAGATTTCATATAAATGCCAAGCAATGGCTTCGCCCTCGCGATCCGGATCCGGCGCAAGATATATAGCATCGGCTTTCTTGGCGGCTTTGATGATGGCTCTGACGTGTTTCTCATTGCGTTCCACCAAGGAGTAATTCATGGAAAAATCGTTTTCGGTGTCTACCGAGCCTTTTTTAGGCAGTAAATCTCGAACGTGGCCATAAGAGGCGAGCGCGGTAAATTCTTTGCCTAGATATTTGTGCATCGATCTCGCTTTGGCAGGCGACTCGACGATGATGAGGCTTTTTCTCATAATAATTATTGTGTGGGGCTAGTGAGCGCCTGCTTGAATACCGTCAAGTATTAAGGCTTCCGTCCAATCTGAGACACCTTCGTGTTCATTTTGGCAGTTGGTTAATACCATAAGAATCACCCATTTAATGTGATGGATGTCGATGTCGTCTGTTTCTAATGCCATTAAGCGATCAATGACCAGTTCGCGTGAGGCAGGGTTCAATACGCCGCACTGCTCGAGGGATAATAATAAGCCTCGCGCTTCGAGATTGAGTTTACCTTGCTCTTCAGGCAAATAATGGCGCATCGCGTATTTGCTGATGGCGTGCGTATTTTTTGGAATGGTTTGAATCAGCGGGTTAATTTCTTGCGCATTTTCGACCTGATTATCCGTGTGATCAAGCTCATGCTGTTCACACATAATCGCTAAGTTCTCTAGCCAATCAAAGGCGTGGTCAATCGTTCGGTGGTTAAACCCTGCTTGCATCAGTTCCGACATGATGGCTTCTTCATCAGGTTCTTGCTCGGGGTTCTCAAGCATATAATGCTCAAACAGATAGATGAGGATGTCGAGTACGCTTTCTTTCATAGTGTATTAATCTGCTCTGTTTAATGCATTAAAGATGAATGCTGACAGCTTATCTTGTTTGCGCTGTAAATTACACCCATAATTTTGTTGATCACATTTATGCTTGGAGGCGTTGATATTGCCCGCCTGAAACAGGCGCAATCAAGCCCGCTAATTCAAGTTCAAGCAGCGTTGATGAGACGATCTCAATATTGAGTTTTGATTGCTGACTGATCTCGTCTAGCGTAGTGGGGGCAAAATCGATTAAGTTCAACACGGCTTGCGCATCTTTATTGAGTTTGCTTAGTTTTGTATTCGGTTTTGTATCTGCCTGCTCTTTTGTGTGGGCTTTAAGCGCGATCTCAAGTTTGGGCTGAATCTCAACTAAAACATCCGCCGTGGTTTCTACTAATTTTGCACCTTGGCGAATAAGTTGGTGGCAACCTCGGCTGGTGGGTAAATGAATGGAGCCTGGAATCGCAAAAATCTCGCGGCCTTGCTCGCCTGCTAAGCGGGCGGTAATTAAACTACCGCTACGCGTATCGGCTTCCACCACTAGAACGCCCATTGATAAGCCGCTGATTAATCGGTTTCTGCGCGGGAAATGTCCGCGCAGGGCGGCGGTAAGGGGTGGAAATTCAGAAATCATTAAGCCTTTATCTACAATCGCCTTAGCCAAGGCAAGATTGCGCCGCGGATACACTTCATCTAAGCCCGTGGCCACCACTGCAATGGTGCCGCCAATTTCATTTAATGCGCCTAGGTGTGCGGCAGCATCAATGCCAAGCGCTAAGCCGCTGGTGATGGTTAAGCCTGATTTTGCAAAATCTTTGGCAAAGGCTTCAGCAGTTTTAATGCCGCTGGGTGAGGCATTGCGGCTGCCAACCATGGCCAGCTGTGGGCCAGAGAGTAAATCTGTATTGCCGCGCGTAAATAAGACGGGTGGCGCATCATCGATTTGCTTCAGTTGCTCGGGGTAATCTGCGGCGTTGTTGAGCAAAATATTGATCTGATGGCTTTTCAGTAGGGCGGTTTGATCGGTAAGGCGCTGTTCATCAGGTTCGCAAAAAGCCGTGCGAATTTTATGACTGGTGAGTAATAAGACAGATTTAATATCATCCAGTGAAGCAGAAAATATCGCCTCAGGCTGATGATAATGCGCAAGCAAGCTGTTTTTATGCGTATTGTTCAGCCCCTTTAAGCTGGCAAGGCGCAAGCAGGCGTGCAGGGTTTCATCCTTGAGGGCGGTGCTCATTGCTTAGGTGGTGGGCGCTAGGGCGTGCTGGCGCGGTCGCCAATTTTAACAGGGCCTGAGCTTTCCATTAAAATGGCATAACTCACTTTCTGATACGTTTTAAACACCATCGCCGTGGCGATTTTAAGATCAGGCAGGGCAA
>JAZGFQ010000302.1:0-5310 GCA_036479635.1 Arenicellales bacterium | reverse complement strand
ACAGCCTTCGCCCATTAAGCCAGCTTGAACGTTCAATCAATCGCCGCTCAATCGATGACTTAACCTTGATTCAAAAAAGCGTACCCTACGAAGTAAAAAATCTGGTCGATGCGATGAATCGCCTACTCGCAAGATTGAGTGCCGCGATTGATAAACGCGAGGCCTTTTTAGCTAATGCCTCGCATCAACTTAAAACACCTTTGGCTAATATTCGATCTCGAGCAGAACTGGCACTGCAAGCAAAGGATAGTAAAAGCCAGAAAAAACAAATTATAACTTTGATCGACATGACCGATCAAACCAGCCGCCTAGCAAAACAAATGCTCTCATTATTACGCGCAGAGAGTGCGGAGTGGCTAATCCATACAAAACATGCCGTAGATTTGATTCGACTGACTAGGGAAGTCTGTGAATATTATGCACCAATAGCAGTAAAAGCGGGACGCGAGATAATTTTTGAGCACTGCGATATACCAACCTTTCAAACCCAACTACCCAACTACCCAACTCTATGATGCTCAGAGAGTGTATTGGAAACTTAATCGAAAATAGCTTAGCTTACAGCCTTGCAGGGGGCGAGATAATTGTTTGCGTTGATGTGAGTAATACCATTGCACATATTACAGTACAGGATTGTGGTCCCGGGATTCCAGAAAAATACCAAGAACTTGCACTAGGACGCTTCTATCGAATTCCCGGGACCACGCCCGAAGGATGTGGAATCGGGCTTTCTATTGTGCAACAAACACTAAAAAATTTACAAGGAGAACTCATTTTCAAGCAGGGTGACGATGGATCCTTTCTTTCAAAAATTAGTTTTCCAATTTCATAGGTATTTATCACCCTTAAATTATATATCACTCAAACAAAGCATTATGCTAAGCCCTAAGGACTTTGAAATAGCACACCCCATAAGCCGATCAGTGAAATTAACGCCAAGCTTACGCCTAAATAACGCTTGAATTGCACATCATCGCCCTGAACTAAAAACTGATGCACGCGCAGGCCAATAATATGGCCTAAGCCTGCCGCAGGTAACAGCAGTAAAGAGAACTGCCATTGCAAGGGTACCTTCAGCACCACTAAAGAGGCGATTTTAATGCACACCAAAATAAACCACAGCACGAATAAGGTGTCTCTGAGTTGGTTTTTCGGCACATGCTGGCTATACGCAGCCACAATCAACGGCGCACCGATTAAAGAAGTGCCGCTCACATAACCACCTAGAATCAGGAAAAACCGCTCCATCCAAGGGCTTTTACCGCGAAACACATAGTTAAAAATATAACTCAGTGCAAATGCGAAAATAATCAAATAAACAATCAGCACTAAAACCGTCGGTGGTAGGATAACCAAACCCAACACCCCAAGGATTTTGGGGATGATCATGATCTTCATTGATTTAATCAAATACGACCAATCAATGTTCGATAAATTGCGCACCACCGTGGCAAAACTAAAAATCAGCAGATGCAAAGCTAAAATGGGCAGCCAAAACAAAGGATCTGGGCGTAATAACAGCATTAAAGGTAAAGCCAAAGCCACACCGCCGAAACCTAAGCCCGAGCGAATGAAGCCTGACCACACAAACATCATCACCACTAACATCCATTCATTGGCACTGAAAGTATATAAAAATTGCATGTTGATCATGAACCAAACCAGCTGTAAAATATCGGCCTGCGATTAAGCCAGATTCGCCCAAAGAATGAAACGTAGCCAGATTCAGATTTATTCATCTATTTCGGGCTATTTTCGAGGAAATTTCCAAGAATCACTACCCTTTTAGGCTGTTTTTTGGTATAAACGCGCTCCTGTTTGAACACTGCTTGAAAGAGCATCAATTTTAAGGTTAAAGATATGTCTAGAGTCTGCCAGGTCACCGGCAAGAAAACGGTTGTTGGAAACAATGTTTCTCATGCAAACAACAAAACCCGCCGTAAGTTCTTACCTAACCTACACTACAAAAAGTTTTGGGTCGAAAGTCATAATCGTTGGGTGCGCTTGCGCGTGTCTAATGCGGGCATTCGCACCATCGACAAAAACGGCATTGATACTGTGCTTGCAGATATGCAAACACGCGGTTTCAAAGCGTAACGGAAGCTCATCATGAGAGATAAAATTAAATTAGTATCTTCTGCGGGTACAGGTCATTTTTACACAACGACTAAAAACAAACGTACTATGACGGAAAAGATGGAGATCAAGAAATTTGATCCTAAAGTCCGCAAGCACGTTATGTATAAGGAAGCTAAGATTAAGTAAATCTTGGTTTGTTCTTATTCTTTGATGAGAATGCTTTTAAAAACCCCGCCTAAACAACGTTTAGACGGGGTTTTTTATCGCCTAGGTTTTATGTTTTTATGGCCCATACTTAGAATTAGAGCATAAAAACTTGCTAGCCTGTGCAAGCCGTGAAACCGGGTAATACTTCGCTAGGTTGTGGCAATCTTACAACCATATGCTTCGGAACGAGATTGCTGCGGCACTATGTGCCTCGCAAAGACGAAAGAGGTTTGGGTTTAATGGCTGGAATAGTCGTGCTTAAACTATTCGCTAGGATTCAACTATCAAGCCTGTGTCGTCGTGCAACTAGGGCAATGCTTCGCTAGGTTTGTGGCAATCTTGCAACCATATGCTTCGAAACGAGATTGCCACGGCACTATGTGCCTCGCAAAGACGAAAGAGGTTTGGCTTTAATGGCTGGAATAGTCGTGCTTTATTTAGCGCGGAAAACGATGCGGCCTTTGCTTAAATCGTAAGGGGTCAGTTGTACCGTTACGCTATCACCGCGCAGGATGCGGATGTAGTGCTTACGCATTTTGCCAGAAATATGTGCCACGACTTCGTGGTCATTCTCCAGCTTAACTTTAAATGTTGTATTGGGCATGGTATCAATCACCACGCCTTCCATTTCAATGTGTTCTTCTTTCGCCACTGAGCTTTAAAACCTCGTATATAATTAGGGTGCGGAGTGTATGCCACAACGCACCGAGTATCAAACTCATCAGCCGCTTAGCGCCGCTTAAAATCTGCTTCTGTGCATAATATTGGGGCTTTATATTAAAATGAAAGCCTAAACACGCGTAAACCATTTACATAAGCAGTGCTTAACACTCAATGATCAGAAGATTCATAGTCTTCCCAGCCACTGCCATTAAATGACAATAAGCGCTGAAATTCCGTTTTATAGCTCATTTTCTGGCAATCTTTTATCCAATAACCAAGATAAACGAAATCTAAATCCAATTCACGCGCGCGCTCAACCAAGGCTAACACCGCAAAACGCCCTAAACTTCGCTTAGCTTCTTCAGGTTCGAAAAAGGTATAAACCGCGGATAAACCGCGCGCGACGACATCTACCACAGACACAGCAACCAGCCTATCTTCCACATAAAACTCTACCATCGTGGTGTTCACAGGGGAGCTCACCATCGATTCTTCATATCGCGCCTTATCACCATGATCCATAGAATCACCTGGATGCTTCCAAGACTGGTATCGGCAGTAAAGTTTAAAATGATTCACATCAAACATCGCCTCAGTGAATTCGATACGCACATCTTGATTACGCTTCATCGTGCGTTTTTGGTTACGGCTCAACTTCATGTTTTGGACATCAATTTTCACCGAACGACAAGCCTTGCATTCTGAGCAATGTGGCCGATACACCATCATACCGCTGCGCCTAAAGCCTGATTCTATCGCCACACTGAACAGTTGATCTGATACTTTAGTTTCAGGATCAAGCAATAAGCTAGAGGAGATTTCCCCAGGTAGATACGGACATTCCTGCGGCGCTGAAATATATAAGGTGGGGAACCTGACCGCTGTACTCACGTTGTTGCCCCGTTCACACTTAAACCTGACCAATGCTCGCCCATGCTTTTTGCTTGCTCAAGATCAATATTTAGTGCTGCATTCATTTGTTCAATAAATTCACTTCTGGGTAATAAACATGCGCCTAGGCTCATCAAATGAGCCGATTCCACCTGACAATCTATCAAATGAAATTGTTTTGTGATTAATAATTCGCAAAGAGATTTTAACCCAAATTTAGAGGCATCCGCCACTTTGCTAAACATACTTTCGCCATAAAATATCTTACCCAGCGCTACACCGTACAAACCTCCAACTAACGCATCGCCCCGCCACACTTCCACCGAATGCGCGCAACCCAAAGCATGTAAGGCGCAATAAGCCTTGTTCATATCTGAGGTGATCCAAGTGCCTATCTCTAAGCCTCTAGGTTCAGCACAAGCCGTGATCACCTGGTCAAAGGCTTGATCAAACGTAACGGTGAGTTTTGCACGCTTGATGGATTGCTTTAAGCTACGGCTGGTTTTAAATTGCGATGGATACAACACACAACGCGGATCAGGCGACCACCATAATATTGGCTGACCCTGCTCAAACCACGGGAAAATACCTGCGCTATACGCATATAGCAGGCGTTCAGGGCTTAAATCACCGCCCATGGCCAACAAGCCGTCTTCATCGGCCTGATCTAAACTTGGAAACGCTTCCAGCGCGCCTTGATAATTATTTTTCACCCTAGTGTGTTTTTTTAAATTGAATGCACGATATAATCTTAACAGAACCTAAGAGGATATAAACCAGCAATGCCCATCCCAATGATAGAATTTTGCCCTAGCTGTGGCGAAAAAACCGAACAGCGCAAACCTGATGATGATAATCGTATTCGTGCGATTTGTTCCGCCTGTGACACCATTCATTACCAAAACCCAAAAATTGTGACAGGCACACTGCCCATCTGGGGTGATAAGGTTTTATTATGTAAACGTGCGATTGAACCACGTTATGGCACTTGGACGTTACCCGCTGGCTTTATGGAAAATGGCGAATCGGTTGAGCAAGGTGCATTGCGGGAAACTTTCGAAGAAGCGGGCGCTGAATTAGATAATCTAAAGCTTTATACCATGTTGAGTATTCCGCGCATCAGCCAAGTCTATATGCTGTTCACGGGTAAAATGCGCGGTGAAGATGCGTTTGAATCAGGAGTGGAAAGCTTAGAAACCAAACTATTCTCTGAAGATGACATTCCATGGGACGACATCGCTTTTCCGATGATAGAGCGCACCTTGCGTTATTATTTTGCCGATCGCAGAAAAGGTGATTTTGGAGTGTATGTTGAAGACATGTAAAACAAATCTTGCTGTGCTTATTAGACACAAAGTGACGCAGCAAGCCAAAACCGATACTTCACTAAGGTCAAAGACTCGTCATGTTTATTCGCCTTCGTTACGAGCCGCCGGCCTTGGCGAAGTATCGCCCTCAGATTGCTTCGCG
>JAZGFQ010000301.1:0-10074 GCA_036479635.1 Arenicellales bacterium | reverse complement strand
CGCGGCAATCTCGTTCTAATGTCACTGGCCTTACAGCAATTCCAAGACAAACGCACGCGTGTCTTCATCCACTTTTAATATATTCTCAAGGCTTCGCTCTTCACTGTGTGCCAAGGTATTCATCGCCTTTTCAATTAACACCGTAATTTTATCAAAGCCAATTCGTTTATCCAAAAATGCCGCCACTGCTATTTCATTGGCCGCATTCAACACCGTTGGTAAGCTACCCCCTACTTCTGCTGCCCATCGTGATAAACGCAACGCAGGGAATTTTTGATCATCTGGCGCTTCAAAATCAAAACGTGCCAACTCGAATAAATCTAAGCGCTGCACGCCAGATTCTATGCGCTCAGGCCAGCCCAGTGCATGAGCAATCGGCGTGCGCATATCAGGCGCGCCTAGTTGCGCTAGTATTGAACCATCCACATATTGCACCATCGAATGAATGATGCTCTGTGGATGCACCACGATTTGTACAAAATCTGGGGCAACATCAAATAAGGCACAGGCTTCAACCAGCTCTAAACCTTTGTTCATCATCGTGGCAGAATCCACTGATATTTTACGCCCCATTTCCCAATTTGGGTGCGCGCAAGCTTGCTCAGGCGTGATGGTAGAAAACTGATCTAAGGCCAAACTTCTAAACGGCCCGCCTGAACCCGTTAATAGAATTTTTTCAATGCCACAAGCGGCCACATCTTCATTATTGTGCGCAGGCATACATTGAAAAATAGCATTATGCTCGCTATCCACAGGCAAGATAGTGGCGTGGTGTTGCTTGGCTAATGCCATTATTTCAGGGCCCAGCATCACCAAAGGCTCTTTATTAGCAATTAATACGATTTTGCCCGCTTTGACAGCGGCAATAGTCGGCAATAAACCAATCGCACCCACGATGCCACATACGACGCAATCGGTTTCTTCTGAGCGCGCGAGCGTATCATTCGCATCTGGGGTTTGAATGACTTCCGTCGTTAAATTTAGACCCGTTAACTTTTCAGCCAACCGTATTGCGCTAGACGCATCTGCCATCGCTGCATATTGAGGTTTAAATTCAATGCATTGCGCTAAAATTAACTCTACATTTCGGTGCGCGCTTAAGGCATAAACGCTGAATTTATCTGGGTGGAGGCGGATCACCTCTAAAGTGTTAACGCCAATCGAACCCGTTGAACCTAGTACTGTGACTTGACGCAATGTTTTAGCCCAATTAAACGATGTAATGCATTAAATGCGCATAAAAGGCATAGATCACCACACCTGCTATGAGGCCATCTATTCGGTCTAAAATGCCGCCATGCCCAGGAATAATCGCGCCACTGTCTTTCATGCCCGCAGCTCGCTTTAATTTACTTTCTGATAAATCACCCACCACAGATATTAAAGCGACTAAAACCGTCATCACTAATAAGATTATTGAGGCTGAAAATGAGGCGATGGGCGCAATCACGAAATGCGTATATACCAAAGCCACCAACATCGCCACCAATACGCCGCTGGCCACGCCTTCACGGGTTTTGCCTGGGCTGATGCTGGGCGCAAGCTTAGTTGCGCCAAATAACTTGCCACCAAAATAGGCGAAGGAATCAGCACTCCACACCATTAATAGCACTAGCAATAAGGTGTGCTGGCCGAAGACATCTCTTAAACTGACCATCGCCAACCAAGCGATGCTCAGCAATAAAGTGCCTTCAAACAGGCATTTAGGCGCAGTAACCTGAGCCACAGCTTGGCTTAATTGCAACGTTTTGAGCAACCACATTACCACGCCAATGGCTAATAAAATAATCATGCTAGACGGCGCTAACACGCCTGCTTGATAAGCAAAATATAAGCCTAGCAACGGCAATGCTGCGATGCCCAGCATGGTAAAAGAACTGCTGCATAATCTGCGCCACTCGTAAAGGCCGCCGAGCATGAGCAATAACGCCATGAGATTAAACACATCAGAAGTCAGCTTAAACAGGCCCCAAATAACGGCTATGGCCATTACTAAGCCTGAGATAATTCTTATTAGCATCATAAAAACCTATTTTGGTGCGCTGATTTGTTCGTCTATTTGGCCAAAGCGGCGTTTACGCGTCTCGAACCAACTCAATGCTTTATCAAATTCAAGCGCGTCAAAATCAGGCCAGTGCACATCACTAAAATACAACTCAGCATAGGCGGCTTGCCATAACAAGAAGTTACTTAAGCGCACTTCACCGCCCGTTCTAATGAGCAGATCTAAATCAGGCTGCCCCGCGGTAGTTAATTGCTCGCTGATACGTGCTTCATCAATCTCATCGACAGAAATCAGCCCCAGCTTCACTTGATTTGCGAGTTGTTTCGCCGCCTCAGTAATTTCCCATCTCGCACCATAATTCAAAGCAATATTTAGCTTTATACCTGAGTTATCTTTCGTGAGCGAAGTCGCATCGCCGATTTTTTTAATTAAGCGCTTGGGCAATGCTTGAATATCACCTAAGATATTCAGCTGGATATTGTTTTTATGCAAGTCTGCTAATTGATCGTTAATCGCCAAAAACAGCAATTCAAACAATAACTTAACCTCAGTAGGTGGGCGGTTCCAGTTCTCTGAACTAAAGGCGTATAAGGTGAGGCTCTCAAGACCGAGTTTGGCGGCATGTTCAACACTGCACCGAACACTTTTAACGCCAGCTTTATGCCCAAATACGCGGGGTTTATTGCGCGCCTTAGCCCAGCGCCCATTGCCGTCCATGATGATTGCAACGTGTTTTACCGTGCTTGTTTGTGGCGCGCCCATATTGGGTGATTGGATGAAATAAAGTAGAAATGAAACGCTGACCTATACGTCCATCACTTCATTTTCTTTCGTCTTCACCACACCATCAATTTTTGCGACGAACTCATCCGTTAATGTTTGAATATTATCTAAAGCTGCCTTTTCCTCGTCTTCAGATATTTCCTTTTCTTTAGTAAGATCTTTAACATGAGAAATAGCATCACGGCGTATATTACGAACCGCAACTTTGCCATTCTCGCCCTCTTTACGCACAATTTTAGTTAACTCAATGCGGCGTTCTTCAGTCATCGCAGGTAAAGGCACACGGATATTTTCGCCTGCCGTCACAGGGTTCAAGCCTAAATCAGATTCTAAAATGGCTTTTTCAATGAGCGGCACCATGTTCTTTTCCCAAGGCTGCACTGAAATGGTTCTTGCGTCTTGCACGCTGACCGTTGCACAGTTTGAGATCGGTGATAACTCACCGTAATAGTTGACCATAATATGCTCAAGTAAACCTGTATTGGCACGGCCTGTTCGAATGCGAATAAATTCATCTTCAACCACGGCAACACTTTTGCCCATGCGCGTTTTTGCTTCACTTAAAATTTCATTAATCATGATACTGCCTTTAGTGTGTAACGAACTTAACTGGCTTTAGCGCTGATGATGGTACCGACGTGTTCGCCCGATACCGCACGCAATAAATTACCTTTCTCGTGAAAGTTTAACACTTGTATCGGCATTTTGTTCTCGCGGCATAAAGTAATCGCAGTTAAATCCATGACCCCTAAGTTTTGTTCGATCACTTGCTCATAAGTCAACGTATCAAAACGCTTTGCATCTGGGTTTTTCTCTGGGTCACTATCGTAAACGCCATCCACGCGCGTGGCTTTGATGACGACATCCGCATTGATTTCCAAACCACGTAAGCTTGCGGCAGTATCAGTGGTAAACATAGGGTTACCTGTGCCAGCAGAGAAAATGACTACTTTATTCGCGCTTAAATGCTTTAGCGCACGTGAGCGGATATATGGCTCAGCCACGCCCACAATATGCAGGGCAGATAATACCCGTGAGGTTTGTCCTTGTGCTTCTAAGGCCTGCTGTAAAGCCAAGCCATTCATGGCAGTGGCTAACATGCCGATATAATCAGAGCCGATGCGATCCATGCCCTTAGCCGCAGCTTGCATGCCGCGAAAGAAGTTACCGCCACCGATGACGATGCCAAGCTGTACGCCTTGATCGACGATTTGCTTAATTTCAGCGGCCACATCATCCAAGATGTGGCCATTAATGCCAAAGCCTGCGTCCCCAGCTAATGATTCACCGCTGAGCTTTAAAAGAATTCTTTTATACGCTGGTTTTGACATATTTACCTCTACTTATTATTTACTGACCTGCTTGCGCCATCACTTCAGCGACAAAATCATCTTCTTTCTTCTCGATGCCTTCGCCTACTTCATAACGCGTAAAGCTGATGATTTCAGCGTCTGCTGCTTTCAACAATTGCTCAATACTTTGATCAGGGTTCTTTACAAAGGCTTGGCCTAATAAAGTGTTTTCTTTCAAGAATTTCTTCATGCGCCCTTCGATCATCTTCTCGATGATGTTATCAGGCTTGCCGCTTTCGCGTGCTTGTGCAACGAAAATATCCTTTTCTTTCTCTAACACTTCAGCAGGCATCTCAGCTTCTGAAATACAGCTAGGGTTGCTTGCCGCAACGTGCATGGCAACATCATTCGCCAATTCTGTATTGCCGCCTTTAAGCTTGACCATCACGCCAATTTTAACGCCATGTAAGTAAGCACCGACGACACCGCCATCTGCTTCAACACGTTCGAAACGACGCACGCTTAAGTTCTCACCGATTTTGGTGATCAATGTTTGACGTGCTTTTTCAACGCTTATGCCGTTTAAATCAGATTCGTTTAAGGCATTCACATCCGCAGGGTTTGTATCCAAAGCGGTTTGCGCTACGCCATTCGCAAAGCCTAAGAAACCATCGTCCTTTGCGACGAAATCAGTTTCAGAGTTCACTTCAACTAAGACAACCGTGCTGTCGTTCGTTGCTTTTGCGATCACGCCTTCAGCGGCAATACGGCCTGCTTTTTTAGCGGCCGCAGCAGCGCCTGCTTTGCGTAAGTTTTCGATTGCAACTTCAATATCGCCATCGGTCTCAGCCAATGCGCGTTTGCAATCCATCATGCCAACGCCTGTGCGCTCGCGAAGTTCTTTAATTAATGATGCTGTAATAGCGGCCATGATTAAATCCTACTTATAATGTGTTCTAAAATATGAAGTGAAGCCTATGAAATATACATAGACCTCATTGGAAGCAATATTAAGAAGCTAATTTCTTAGCTTGCGCGACCCACTCTTCGCGGTCAATACGGCCTTTAAAGCTTAACTCAGCATCAATTTCAACAATACGCTCTGCTGATAAATCAGCAATTTGTTGGAAAGTGGTGATGCCTAAGGCTTGTAACTTGCCTTCGATCACGGGGCCAATGCCGTTGATGTCAGTGAGCTTATCGCCACCCGTTACATCTACATCAGCTACTGTTGCCTTAGCAGCAGGTGCTGCCTTTTTTGCTGCCACTTTTTTAGGCGCTGCCTTCGTCTCTTCAGTTTTAGCAGGCTCGGCCTTAGCTTCTTCTGCTTTGACTTCTTCTACTTTAGCGTCTGCTTTAGGCTCAGCTGCTTTCTTAACCACAACCTTTTTCTTAACGACTGTCTTCACAGGCGTCGCATCAGCGCTTTCGGCTGGCTCATCTTCATCAGCTTCTGAATTGGCCTTGAAATCATCAGAGGTTAATTCTGCTGCTTGTGAAGTTAATGCCGCTAGGCGTGCATCATTGATGGCGTCTGCCGCTGAGCTTAGATATAAGCGAATTGAACGAATCGCATCATCATTACCTGGGATAACGTAATCAATGCCAACCGGTGAACAGTTTGTATCGACCACTGACACAACAGGAATGCCTAATTTATTGGCTTCATTTACCGCGATGTAATCATATTCGCGATCAATCACGAATAAAACATCAGGTAAGCCGTTCATATCTTTGATGCCAGAAAGGCTTTTCTCAAGCTTGGCGCGCTCACGGTTAAATTGAAGAATTTCTTTTTTCTTCTGTAATTTTTGAATGCTGCCTGATTCAACCATTTCATCCATTTCTTTCAATCGTTTGACTGATTTACGGATGGTTTTATAGTTGGTTAACATGCCACCTAACCAACGGAAGTTAACAAACGGGCTGTTGCAACGCTCAGCTTCTTCCTGAATAAGTTTACTTGCTTGGCGCTTAGTGCCAACGAATAGAACTTTGCCGCCTTGGGCTGCAACACTGCCGATATAATTCATCGCCTCGGCCAACATAGGCTGAGTTTGCTGTAAATCGATAATGTGGAGTTTGTTGCGCTCGCCAAAAATGTAAGGCGCCATGCGTGGACACCAGTAACGGGTTTGGTGACCAAAGTGACAGCCAGCCTCAAGCAGCTGACGGATAGTGATATCAGACATCGTATATTCTCTTTGTAAGGGTTAGAACGTCCGCAGCGTGTTAGCAAACTAAAGGCTTTTAAGCCACTTTAGCACCCATGCTAACCACGTTTCTCTGCGTGTATATTTAAAGCTTGCCATGTAAACCCAAAAGTAAACAAGCAGCTCCAGTAAATTTGAGGGCGCGATTCTACCGCAAGCAATGGCTCAACGAAAGGGTTTGGCTTACTTAATTGACTTTATTTGATGACGGGAGACGTTACTTTTATACTGAGTATTTCGCACCTAGAAACATGGGCTTGCAGGCCCAAAGAGCGCACCAAAAAGTTGCGACTCGGTGAAGCGTTACTGAGAGACTTGCTCCGCTAACAGCTTGACAGTATCTAACGGCACTTCACCAATCGCAGTAATGTTGTACGCGTCTATTTGGCGAATATGGCTATTTAAACTACCCATTTGGATAGAGTCATCCACTTTTTCATTCTTAAGCAAGCTCACCTGAGCAGGCGTAATAAACACCGAGACTTTCGCCAAGCCATCGCTCAACACAAGATGGGTAATATCCGCATTTAGCACTGGCGACATACGTTCAATGGTTTGCTCAATCTCAAAGCCCGTCGGATTAGTTTGCAGTGTCCATGCAGAATGCGCTTGATCTACAGTCACTTGCTCAACGACAGCTTCAATAAGCCGTTTATCTTCATGCGCCTTTGAATCAGCCTTTTGATCGCTCATCCACTTTAAACTTTTGGCGTCCGTTCCCGAATGAAAATCGTTTTCAGTCAGCTGATTAAATTCAACATCGACAAACATATAGCTTTCTAATACTTGTTCGTTTACACCGATTAACTCTGAGCGTAAAAGTAAATAGGTTTCCAGATCAATACACAATAAATAACCATATCGATATTGATCTTTGGCTGAAATTTTAAGTTGCTTACAATCACGGTTGGCCACTCGAGAATCGCCCAACTTCTCGACCACATAATGCGCAGAAATACGTTCAAGGTTTTGAGAAACATCTACATTAAACAAAGCCTTCGATTGCTTTTTCTCTTTGACACCCATGCCCTCATCAGGCAAAACGCAAGCGATCTCATCCTCTTTTTGGATGATTTCACGCATTGAGCCATTGAGTGACATGATTTTTTGCAAGCTGCCGCCCTTGCCTTGCATATGATTAATTTCTAAGGAAGATAACTGGCCGCCCTTCACTAAAACAAATTCACCTGAATAATTAAGCGTATCTGCCGCAACGCTCATCTCTTGTAACCATTGCTCGCCTGTCATCGGTTTAGCATTTGCGGCGCCTGCGATATTAAACAGCGCCACCGTAAACAACGCAGCGGCGAGCAATATAAAGCGTATTGTAGAGGACATAATCATTATTTCGTTTGATATAAGCTATTGCCTAAGCTATTGACTAAGCGTCGAACCATTAACCACTTTCGCATAGGCCACTAAACCATTTAAGGCCGCTGCACCTGAAAACTCACCATGCTGAACCACCATAGATTGAAACACCTGTTCAGCGCTTGAGGTTGATGCCGCCTGATTTACGCGGCCGGCCTCGCTCAAATTTTCACTCGCATTCGTGCTGGCAATGTTTGATTGTTGCATCTGGCTCGGAAAATAACTGATCGCCATCACTGCCGCCACCGAGGCCGCCATAGCAAGATAGGCTACCATGCCCTTGCCCGATGCAGAACTAGTTTGATGCCCCTCTAGTACACGCTGTTCTGATGCCACTGATACAGGTGCAGTTGCCGCCAAAGGCGCAATATTATTGGGTGCCATAATGGCAGGCTCCGCTTCAATCGCCATCGCGATCTTGCTGGATAAATCTAAACCAGAATGTAAATCTGCGTGATCCTCAACAGGCGCATCTTGCAAGCAAGCACGCGCAGTGCACATAGCCTGCCACGTGCCTTGTAAATTTTTATCGGCCAGTAATGAATCCAAAGCAGCATTCATCTCTTCGGCGTTCAATTCACCATCAAATAACTGAGATAAGGTTTCTTTTTTCATCGTTTTGAAATATTCAAATAATTAAAGTTTGGGTTTACTTTGGTTTAGTCTATAAATAGTTAACTTAGTTCCGCCTAAATTCAAGCATTAGTCAGATGAAACACTCGACATATAAGGTTTCATCGCCACTTCGAGTGCTTCGCGCGCCCGAAATATGCGTGATCTGACCGTGCCGATTGGGCAATCCATCAACTCAGCAATTTCTTCATAACTCATGCCATCGAATTCACGATAAGCAATTGCCTCTTTTAAATTGTCAGGTAATTCAGCAATGGTATCTTTAATAATGCCGAGTAACTCGCTGTTCATTAATTCTGTTTCAGGCGTGTTCAAATTAACGAATTTCGCCCCTGCCATGGTTTGGGTGGCTTCTTCCGCATCAATGTCTTGCGTGGGCGGCCTGCGCCCTGCTGAGACTAAATAGTTTTTCGCCGTGTTCACGGCAATGCGATATAACCAAGTATAAAATGCACTGTCTCCCCGAAAATTAGGCAAGGCACGATACGCTTTAATAAACGCTTCTTGGGTGACATCTTGGCGCTCCATTGGGTCACGAATAAAGCGTGAGACTAAGCGTATAATTTTTTGTTGGTATTTCACCACCAATAAATTATAAGCTTGTTTATCGCCCTGCTGAACACGCCGGACAATCTCTAAATCTAGCACCTGCTCAGACATAGATATCACGAAGCTTAGAAAACAAAGAAATCACCCACAACGCCCCTTAAGAAATAGATTAAAATTAATACGCTCACTATAATACATAATAATAAAAATATATAGATTAATCAAACCATTACAGGCAATTTCGCCCAAAAAACACACCTAAAACCATCAATAGACGCACTTAAACTACATGAATTCATCCATACAGACACCTATTTTGATCGTTGGTTCCGGGTTAGCTGGATTAAGTTTGGCTTTAAAATTAGCCGAAGATGATTTTAAAGTCAGCGTATTATCAAAACGCAGCATCGAAAACGGCTCAACGCGCTGGGCGCAAGGCGGCATTGCCGCAGTTTTAACTGATGAAGACTCTTTTGAATCACATATCAACGACACCCTCAATGCAGGCGGTGATTTATGCCACCAAGATGCGGTTGAGTTTGCGGTTAAAAACGGCCCTGAAGCCATTCAATGGTTAATTGACCAAGGCACAGAATTCACCCGCGAAGGTGATGATTACCACCTCACTCGCGAAGGCGGACATTCACACCGCCGCGTGATTCATGCCGCAGATGCCACGGGCCGAGAAGTGCATGAATCATTGGCACAGAAATGCATTAAGCACTCCAATATTAATTTATATGAATCGCACGTCGCGATTGATTTAATCACCTCACGCAAGCTGGGTTTATCGGGTACTAATCGTTGTTTAGGTTTATATGCTTTAAACACTGACACCAATAAAGTCACCACCTTTAAAGCGGGGCGCGTGGTGCTGGCCTCAGGGGGCTGCAGCAAGGTGTATCTTTACACCTCAAACCCAGATACCTCCACCGGAGACGGCATCGCCATGGCGTGGCGCGCGGGTTGTAGCATTGGCAACTTAGAATTTAATCAATTCCACCCTACGTGCTTGTTCCATCCTCACGCTAAATCATTTTTGATCACCGAAGCGATTCGCGGTGAAGGTGGAAAACTGGTATTGAAAAATGGTGAGCCGTTTATGCACAAACACGATGAACGCGGCGAGCTTGCGCCCAGAGATATTGTTGCACGTGCGATTGACTATGAAATCAAAAAACGCGGCGATGTTTGCGTTTATCTAGACAGCAGTCACCGCGCGCCTAAG
>JAZGFQ010000300.1:0-6672 GCA_036479635.1 Arenicellales bacterium | reverse complement strand
AGCTCACGAATGGAATCGTTGATATCATCTAATTCTTTATGCGTATTCTTCTTCTTAAAGCCTGAGACAATATCAGGGTTCCAACGATCTGCTAACTCTTTAACAGAGGTGACATCGACATTTCGATAATGTAGAAACTTACTTAAGGTCGGCATGTAACGATATAAAAACCGACGATCTTGGCAAATACTGTTGCCACACAACGGCGCCACATTGGCATGAACATGTTCCTTGATGAACGCTAAGGTTTGTTTTTCAGCTTGCTCTTCAGAGGTCTCCGATTCCATCACTCGCATCACCAAGCCTGTTTCATTATGCGTGCGCGTATTCCACGCATCCATACTTTCCAAGTATTTATCAGGTTGATTGATGGCAATCACGGGGCCTTGTGCAATGATGTTTAAATCACCATCGGTGATGATGGTCGCGACTTCGATAATTCTATCCCACTCAGGGTTCAAGCCCGTCATTTCGAGATCCATCCAAACGAGATTGTGTCTATGCTTTGTCATGTAAATGCCAGTTGGTTAAGTGCAGATAAGCCTGCAATGGCAGCTGTTTCAATGCGTAAAATCGGTTCAGCCAGCTTTACTAAATCGATGCGTTTGTCTTTTATTAAATTCATCTCACGCGGCGCAAGCCCCCCTTCTGGGCCAATGATCAGCGTAACATTTGAAGCCGATTGTAACGGTGCGGCATAAGATTGCAATGCTTTGCCGTATTGATCTGCCAATAAGCGTAAATTTGTGCCCTCAGTAGGCTGCATTGCAAACTCAGCAAAGCTTTCAGGCACAATGATTTCAGGCAGCCATGCGCGTTTACTTTGCTTAGCGGCTTCGAGCAAGATTCGCTCAGCGCGTTTATGTGCTTTATCATTCCATTTTGCCACACTAAAATTAAACACCAAAGGCTGGAAATGCGTCATCCCTAATTGGCAGGCCATATCTAGCATGGTTGAAAGTCGATCGCCTTTGGGAATGGCACAGGCTAAGGTAATACTTTTCTGGGGCGCAGGAAACGTTTGGATTCCATCCACTCGCAAGCTTATAGACTTCGCTTTTTTATTGGCTTCTTGTATGGTGCATTCGGCCAACTTGCCTCGGCCATTCATCAACACGATTTGATCTTCCACATTTAAGCGCCGCGCCCCTAAGATATGCTGTACCTCTGCGCCCTCTAATGTCAAGTTCGCAGCGTCCAGCTGATCAAATGCATGATAAAACCAAGGTGTGCTTGCCATTAGTGGTTTACGCCTAAACAGACGTTTGCCATGCGCTTGTCAAGATACCGCGTTCTTTTAAGCATTTCGAGCCACCAGCATCGCTTCATTTCTAAAGCCTTGACGTGTATCGCCCACCAAGCCTGATTCTTGGTAAAATAAAATCTCTAAATCATCAGCTAAATGCCTAAGTGCTTGAGGTGCGAGCAAGAAATCTGGGTTACTAGGGCCTTTATCTGTGATTTTCTGCTGTGTCCAAGTTTGATAAAATAATAAACCTTGCGGCGCTAAAGCCTTTAATATGGTCAGCATTAAGGGTTGATATAAAAAATAGCTCACCGTAATCACATCAAATTGCTCACTCGATAAGCCCTCTTTTTCCACATCTTTTAACTGCGCACTAATAGATAAGCTTTGTTCTGCACAATACACATTTAGTTTTTCAATCGCCACCTTAGAGGCATCTAATGCCGCCACGTTTAAGCCTCGCTTTGCCATGAAAATAGCATTCCCACCTAAGCCGCAGGCAATGTCTAAGGCTTTGCCCTTATCTGGCAGAAAATACGCTAAATCTTTCAGCACGCTGGCAGGCCTAGCATCTGCGCAGTTTAGTGCTGAGTAGCGCTTATTCCACTTATTCACCATTGGCCATCACCTGCTTAACTGTGCTTGCGTCAATCACATGCGTTAAGGGTGTGGCAAGTGAAATATCATGCTCCCGAGCGGTTTTTAGAAACACTCGGTTTAAAGCCATGCGTGTCAAGCGTAATTGCTCTATGTGTTTGGTATGGTAAAACACCGCCCATTCAACTGCGTGATCACCAGTATTTAAAATGCCAACTTCAACCTCATGCTGGGCTTGGATGCCCGGGATGTTTTGCTCAATCGCCGTTTGCCACGCAGTGGTTAACATCTTCTCGACTGCCGCAGGGGACGCGTCATAGCCAATGTTAAACGTTAGTCTTTCGCGCAAACCTTTGGCAGACGCAAATTTAGACAGGTTATGAATGATTTGATCACGCAGCAAGGCGTTGCGAATCATAATACGATGATTATTAAACAAATTTAAAACCTCAGTATGAAACACTTTGGTTTTATACACCACGCCATAAATCGCTTCACTGCCACGCAGTTCAATGACATCACCCTCCTCCAACATATCGCTGTTTAAGATGATTAAGCCACTGAAAATATCAGGCGCCCAAGTTGCTTGGGTGAGCGCAAGAAATACACCAATCACACCAATGACACCACCTGCTTCTAACAATGAATTAAAGCCCAACACACGGATGATGGAAATTAACGCCATGATGAAAATAAACACCTGCGAAAATAGCGTTAGAATTCTGGCGTTATAGGTTTCCACCTTACGGGTTTTACCGTTGATTTCTTTCGTTTTGCCATAACGCCTTAAAATAAAATAATTCGCTAAATGGCCGAGTAAATAAGCGAGATATAAAATCACCACAATCGCCAATATATTTAAGCCTAATGCGCGCTGCTCATCACTTTTAAAGAATTGGTAATAACCAAAAGCGGCAATGATGAGTAAATTTAAAGCCCGAAAGATATGCAGGCGGCGGTTAGAGCGTGATGCTTGATCGCTATCGCTAAATACTAGGCTCACCAAGGGCTTGGCAAATAAGATCAACAATAGATTAATCACGATCACGCCCCACGTCAGCGCATCGATATTGTTAAGAAAATCTAGGTTTAAGGGCATATGATTGAAGCATGTAATTGATTAGGCTTTATTCTTTAAATACGGAACTTACCATAACTTGACTTATATCTTAGATGATTCACAATCAAAAATTAAGTACATGAGACCTTCAGGCTTAAGTGACCTTAAGTTCTAAAAGGGTTTGTCTAGAAATCATGAAGGTCAATAGCCTGCTACTACCCAAAAATTAAACTCACTCGCCCATTGCCACGCCTTCACGGCGAGAATCAGCCGCCCCGATTAGCTCACCCTCCTTAATCAAAATAGCATGCAAGCCACTATTCAGATTGCGTACTTTTATAATATGGCCCATCTCCTCTAGGCTCTCCTTAAAACCAGCAGCGCTGGTGGATTGTTCCAGATCGAGTGTTTTGCCATTTCGATGCAGAAAATGGCCGGTTTCAATAGCGTCTTGCGGATCCATATCCCAATCCAACACCGCGACAATGGTCTTGGCGACATAGTTAATAATTCGACTACCGCCGGGTGAACCAATCAACAAATATGGTTCACTATTTTTAAATACAATGGTGGGCGACATTGAGCTGCGTGGCCGCTTACCGCCCTCTACTCGATTGGCTACAAGGCGACCCTCCTTTGAAGGCTGGCGGTCGAAATCTGTCAATTCATTGTTGAGCAGAAACCCACGGACGAATACTCTGCTACCAAAGCCTGTCTCAATGGTGGTCGTCATCGACAGCGCATTCCCCTCACTATCTCGAATAACAATGTGGCTGGTGCCCGGGCGATCAGGGTTCTTTGATGGCGCAAGCTTAAGGGCTGTTTGCATAGGTGGCGTGCCTGCTATACGCTTGTCACTTGCTGTTGATAAATCAATTAGTGCTGCGCGAGAACGCAGATAAGCCGCATCTAACATGCCTTTCACAGGCACTGGGATGAAATCTGGATCGGCGAGGTAGACCCCTCTATCTGCATAAGCAAGTTTCGCTACCTCTGCATACAAATGCGCGAATTCTGCCGTCAATCCCATTGATTTCACATCATACTGACTGAGCATTCCTAGAATTTGCCCCACGGCCAAGCCCCCTGAAGTAGGCGGCCCCATTCCGCAGACTTCATATGCACGATAAGGCATGCACACCGCTGAGCGAATTTTTGCCTGATAATTCCTTAAATCCTCCAGCGTGATATTATGCTTGAGTATTGACGTTTCGTTGACGGCCTTAACAATATCTTCTGCGATAGGCCCCGTATAAAATGCATCCGCGCCCTGATCTGCAATCATGCGTAGAGTTTCAGCAAACGCTGGGTTTTTAAGCAATGCCCCTGCTTGTATTGGCTGCCCATGATCATCAAAAAAGTATTGCTTGCTGGCAGGAAAAGCATCTAAAAAGAATTTATTTTTCTGTGCAGAAACAATACTTTTAGCCAAGCGAGGCGATACTTTAAAGCCATTTTCTGCCATGTTGATCGCGGCATCAAACAGGCTTGCCCAGTTTTTTCGTCCAAAGCGTTCGTGAGCCAATTCCATCAGACGCAACACTCCAGGAACACCCACCGATTGCCCCCCAGAAACCGCCTTGCTAAAAGAAATTGTCTGACCGTCGGCATCTAGAAAACGTGCTGGAGTTGCCGCCGCTGGCGCGGTCTCCCGACCATCTAATGTGGTCAGGGTGCGCGTGGCGGCATTCCAATACAACATAAATGCCCCGCCGCCAATACCCGAGGATTGCGGCTCTGCCAAATTTAACATCAACTGTACCACAATCATGGCATCTGCCGCTGTGCCACCCGACTTAAGAACGTCATAACCTGCTTGCACAGCTAAAGGGTTGGCGGCTGAAACCATAAATTTTTTGCCAATGACGGACTTTTTATCCTCCCGGTCAAACCCAACTTCAGGTTGTGGATCCTCAGGAGAAGTATCTCGATTAGGTGACATGTGAACGCACGCAGACGAGCCAAACGCTAAAAAACCAGCCAGAATCACAACCCGAGTAGGCCGCCTGTAAAGTTTAATGTGCTTAAAGAAGCCTCTACATAGCGCGAGCGCAAAAGAAAGATGAGCAAACAAGACTAATATTCTTGCGAAAAATAAGTCTAATAAACGGCTATTAGACGATATTATTGTGAAGGTAGTGGAGTGATTCGCCATTTTATCTGTGTTTGAATGATGCTGAGGTCTCTCGATTTAAAGCGTATTCTCTATAAATCTAAATCATGCATTTTTCGAGTTAAGGTATTACGCCCCCAACCCAGCGCCTTTGCGGCCTTTTGTTTATGCCCACCTGTGTGCTTTAGCGCGGATTGAATCATAATTTCATCCACTTGGTTTTGCAGTGCGCGCGAGACATCTTGATTGCCAGCAATCAACAAAGCATTAATGCGCCGCTCAAATTCTCGTTGCCATTGATGGCTTTCCCCTGCCCCTGTTTTAAGCGCTATATTGGTAAATTCAGCGCCTAAATCTTCGGGCTTAATCACATGGCTGGCAGACATTACCGTTAAGCGCTGACATAAATTATCTAATTCTCGCACATTCCCGGGCCAAGCGTAATTCATGAGCAAGGTCTGCGCCGAGTCTGATAATGTTTTAACCTCAAGTTTTAAAGTCTCAGCTGCGCGCTTTAGAAAATGATCGAGCAAGGCGGGCAAATCATCTAAACGCTCTGATAATGATGGTAAGTGAATGTTGAAGATATTTAAGCGATGAAACAGATCTAAACGAAATGCACCTGATTGAACACGCTGCTCAAGATCATGGCTGCTCGTCGCGATGATGCGGATATCGATGTCTATTTGCGTCTGCCCGCCCAAACGATAAAAGCATTTTTCAGATAAAACCCGTACTACATTAGCTTGTAATTCTGCAGACATATCCGCGACTTCATTCAAGAAAAGCGTGCCGCCATTGGCTTGTTCTAAGCGGCCTATCTTTTGCCCTAGCGCGCCCTTGAATGCACCTACCTCATAACCAAATAGCTCAGATTCGAGTGAATCTATTGGCATAGAGGCCGTATTGAGCGTGACGAAGGGCTGATCTTTGCGCGGGCTAGAATCATGCACTGCTCGTGCAATCAACGCTTTTCCTGTGCCTGATTCACCGAGAATGATCGTATTAAGGCTAGATTGAGCAATACGCCCGATTAATTTAAACACCGCTTGCATAGGCGCTGAATGGCCTAAAGCGATCTCAGGATTTGTTTTAATGTCATCCGTTGGCTCACTTTCATTGTCTCTGGGGCGTGTGGCGCGCTTAGGCGTGCTTTCGGCGATTTCCTCAACAGGTAATGCGCGCGCGACTAAGGCTAAGGCATCATTGATATCAAAGGGCTTGGATAGATATTCAAATGCACCTTTTTTGTACGATGAGATAGTGGTTTCTAAATCAGAGTATGCCGTCATGATAATGACGGGAATCATCGGGAAGTTTTCGTTGAGCAGTTCCAATAATTTCAGGCCATCCACGCCCGGCATTTTAATGTCTGAAATGACTAAATCAGGCTTGGCTGTTTTTAACGCGGCTAAAATAGACCTAACGCCATTGAACATTTTAACATCATAACCCTGTTTACTTAAGGCCTTTTCTAACACCCATGCAATCGAGGCATCATCATCCACCACCCAAACAGATTTTTCACTCATGCTTGCGCCTCTTTTTGATAAGGTAAATACAATGAAAAACTTGCGCCTTGAAGTTCGCCGCCCGTTTCAGAAAGATCATCTAAAGCAATGAAGCCGCCATGGCTTTGCACGATTTCTTGCGAGA
>JAZGFQ010000299.1:0-3536 GCA_036479635.1 Arenicellales bacterium | reverse complement strand
GTTATTAAAAACAGAAAACCAAATACGTTTGGCCAACAATGAAACCACCTATGACAACATAGAGCAATTACGCGAAGAACAAGAAAAAGCGCGTAATGAAAGTACTTATACAAAAGATGCGCCGTTTAGAACTGATGCTTTTATGTTGGAGACTAGCCAAATTTTAAATGATGTATTGCATCTGAACCAAGCGCAATTTGCCGAGGCAAACGCTAAACTCGGTACACCGACCCCAATGAATTAATTCGCTTTTTTGTGACGGCGATATTGCGATATGACATCGAAGCCGTACAATCTAAACATCAACCCAACGATTACCTTTTACTAGATCATGCATAACTTCCGTCTGTTTATTTCACTGCTTCTGCTCAGCTTATTTTCGAACGCGCACGCGCAAACGTTGGCGTCACAATATGATGCAGCAGCAAGCGCCTATCAAAGCGGGCAATACGCACAGGCGGAAAAACTATGGACGATCTTGGCCAAAAAAGGTGATGCAAATTCGCAATATGCAATGGGCATCATGCACCTTAAAAAAGAGGCGCAAAATGCACAAGACGCACGCGCGTTTAATTATCTTGCTGAAGCTTCAAAACAACAGCACTTAGCCGCTATGTTTAATTTAGGCGTGGCATATTGGGAAGGTCGCGGCGTGACACGTCAGCCGCAAAAAGCCTTGAACTGGTGGGAAATTGCCGCTCAACGTCAAGATGCAGGGGCGCAATACAACTTAGGTTTGGCTTATTATATTGGTGAAGGTCGCCCGCAAGATAACGCTAAAGCATTGCACTGGGTACAGCTTGCAAAAGAGAATGGCCACCCACAAGCCAGCACCTTACTAGCAAAACTTAAAAGCCCAGAAAACAATAGTGGTTTAAGCACATTAGCACGACAAAATATTCAAACGACTACGACTGTTAAAAAACCTGTCACAAACAGCATCCTTAATAAACCCGCAAAGGCTGCGACTATCGCAAAGCGCTTGCCCCCTATTCGCAAAACCGTACCCATCTCGAAAACGACCAATCAAACAACTCGCAAGGCCAACCCTGCCATTAAAAACACAACCACTACAGGCCGTCAATTAACAGAACTAAGAGCACGCCCTAATGCAACGGCAGCCAGTTTAGGCACTTTGAAGCCTAGTACAGAAATAAACGTTATTCGCCATGCAGGCACATGGACACAAGTCGTGGCCGCCGATAGCTTTCCAGTGTGGGTCTATGAAACATTTTTAAACGACCAAGGCACGGGCATCGGTACGATTAAGGGCAATAACGTTAATATTCGTCCGCGTCCTAGTACTGATAACCGCACGTCTCCTGCTTTAGGGCAGCTTAATGAAGGTGATAAAGTTGCGATCGTTTTAAAGCGCAGCCCTTGGGTGAAAATCATTCCGCCCACGGCCTTTCCTGCTTGGGTGGCCAGTAAAGATATTCAATAATATTTTTCGCTTTTATACTGCCTATTAAACTCATTACTCACTTCATCATAGCTTCAATGCCATTTAATAAACGCAATACTATTTTTTCATTGCTAATGCTTTCATGTTTGTCTTTAAATGCGCATTCAGCCAGCATATCACTGGCACAAGAAGCCTTTACAAACGGCCAATACAAGCAAGCACTCTTAGAAATAAATGGTGTCTTAAGTGCTCAACCTGACAGCTCAAAGGCTTTATTCTTAAAAGCACAGATTCAAGCTAACAACAAACAAGCGGATTCAGCCATCACCAGTTATCGTGAATTGATCCGTATCACGCCTAACCACATGGAGGCTTATAACAACCTTGCGGCACTATATGCCCAAAAAGGCCAACTGAAACTTGCCAGTGAAACCCTGGAGAATGCGATCAAAACCGATCCATTATTTTCAACTATCCATAGCAATTTAAGGACAATTTATACAGATTTATCTCAACAACATTATCGTTTAGCCTTAAAACTTAAGCCTCAAAATCGCACCACGCAACTAGCATCAGTGGGCGCTCAAGCCCCACTCACCCAACCTAAAGTGTTTAAACCGATTGTGGTTGCGGCTAATAAAGCCGCTGCGCCGCGCGCAAAGGTTTTAGCACCAGTTAAAGTGCCACCCAAAAAAATAGCCAAAACTGAGCCTGTTCCCAAGGCCGTTGTTAAGGCCAAAGCTAAGATTGTAGCGCCTGCAAAGATTAACAAACCCGTCGTCAAGAAAACCATTACGACAGATAGCGCAACACAGATCAAACGCAACCTCTTAGCTTGGGCAAATGCTTGGTCCAACCGAAATGCCGAGCAATATGCAAAAGCGTATCAAAAAAGTTATGCCACCTCGGGTAAAACCCACGCAGCGTGGTTGGCAGGACGGCGTTGGAATTTCAAATCTCGGCAGTTCATTAAGGTAACACTCTCGAATATCAGCATCCAGCCTAAAGGAAAAACCTATACTGCACGCTTCTTACAAAAGTATCAATCTGATTCTTATGAAGACAGTGTGAATAAAGAACTGGTTTTTGCTCGTCAAGGTAAGTCTTGGAAAATCATCTCAGAACAAAGCATTTAACGCATGGAAAACCGATTCTCATCGTTTAAATTTTCTAAGTGCTTACCTCTTAGCTTCATACTAGGGCTTAGCATTTTTGCGCAGCAAGTCGCGCACAGCGCGAGCTTTGAGCCGCGCTTAATTGAAAGCTTAACCGCCTTGCAATTCGAACAAGGCCTTTCATCTGAGCGCAAAATTACGGCCTTAATTGAAGATTACCCCAACAGCCAAACCGCGCATTTAATGATGGCAGATTTACTCGCTGCGCGCGCGGGCATCATTGACCCAAGCAGCTTAAGAGCGCATTACTCTAAGCCTGCTACTTTGCATCAACTCGATGGCCTGCGTGATGAAATCCGTTTACGTTGGAATCAAATCAACTCATCAAGCCCCGCAAGCCGCGGCCTGATTCCTTCGTCTATCATCCAATTATCTGCTGAGCAAAAATCGATTGTTTATGTTGATACAGAACTGGCACGTTTGTATGTCTATAAGAACGAAGGCGGGAAGTTATCACTCAGTATCAATAACTACACCACCATTGGCGAGAAAGGCTCACATAAACGCTTAGAAGGAGATGAGCGCACGCCAGTGGGGGTTTATCACATCACCCGTTTTATTAAAGACCGCGACTTACCGCCTTTATATGGCACGGGCGCATTTCCTATCAATTATCCCAACGAAATTGACCGACGCCATCAACGCACTGGCTACGGCATTTGGCTGCATGGCACGCATCCTGAATCTTTCAACCGCGTGCCCTTGGCCAGTGATGGTTGCGTGGCGATGAGCAACCCAGATTTTGATTTAATCAAGCCCTTAATTGAAGCTAAAAATCAAACCACCGTGATTATCAGCGATAAAACGGATTGGATCGCGCCTAAAGATTTAGACGTGACGCGCAATGTCTTTAATGCGCTTCTACAGACATGGGTAAGTGATTGGGAAAGCCGCGATGCTGAGCAATATTTGCGCCATTACGATAAAAACAAATTTTCCAGTAAAGATCATAATTA
>JAZGFQ010000298.1:0-3248 GCA_036479635.1 Arenicellales bacterium | reverse complement strand
GCACTTTAGTTGCAGGCCCTGAAAAAGCTTTAACAGCGCGTTTAATTATCGGTTTAATCTTAGGCTTAGGCGCAATTTTATTTGCGTTTAAATCCGCACACTTTCGTAAAGATAAAGACCACGTTTTGGCGGGTGTCGTCGTCGGCCTCGCGGTATTTGCAGCATGGGCCGTCACCAGCTTTATTATGTTAGATATTGATGACGAAGTATTAAGCCTAAGCCAGTATTACACCGATTGGGACATCTATGCAGATGATGAAAGCGGCAAGCCGTCTATGGGCGCGCCTCTAAACCCGCAATCTTATACGTTCGTAAACCCGATGGCGCAAACCTTGGGCTTTCTTGCAGTTGGCAAAGCAGCCTCTAACTTCTTAACCTTCGGCATCGTCGCCGCACTCGGCGTGATCGTTGGCTCGTTCTTATGGGCATTATTCAGCAAAGGCTTACGCTTTGAATGGTTCTCTTCATTTAAAGATTTCTATACCCATGTGTTCGGCGCAATATTAATGGGGCTAGGCGCAACCTTAGCCTTAGGCTGCACCATCGGCCAAGGCGTCACCGGCATCGCCACCTTAGCGATTGGTTCATTTGTGACTGTCATCGCCATCGTGCTCGGCAGTGCGCTGACCATGAAAGTACAGTATTACCAGATGGTTTATGAAGAGGAATCTAGCTTTATGAAGGCTTTGGTAGCAGGCATGGCGGATATGAAGCTATTGCCTAACAGCCTAAGAAGCTTGGATAAAGTTTAAGCTTCATCGTGGCACAGTCTGTTCAGCCTACACAAGCTAGGCATTCTGTGCGCCACTCGCGCGCACAAGCGCTCGTGGATATCATTGTTGAAACCTTCAAGGCTCGGCTTTGGCGACGTGTCTCTAGCCGATGCGCCACTTCCTTTGATTTACCAACTGATTTTTTTGCAGTCAACGTCGCCAGCCAGTCAGCACCTGCGAGCGATGATGCCGTCATTCAGAAATTAAACGCTTTAGGCTTAAAATGTGTGCGTATGAATCTCAATTATGAGGGTTCAAATCAAGCAGAACAAGCCTTGCACTCACGAACGCATGCACAACGCTTACTCAAGCGCTTGCTTGATGAAGGCTTTGAGGTCTTGCTGAATATCCTGCCGCCGCGCAAAGATGCTCAAAAAATGGCATATTCTGAAACGGCGCAAAAACACTGGCGAGAACACTTAAACGACCTGTTTTCGCAATATCACTCACAATATCAGCAACAATTACTCCGCTTTGAAATCGGCAACACGCCGAACCGCAAGAAATGGTCAGGTTGGGGGTTTCGGGGGTTTCTCAGTGCGTGGTCCATTGCCGCTGAATTAGCACAAACAAAAGAGATTGAACTGGTTGGCCCCAATATTTCTGATTTCGAACCTTTCTACAACATTGCTTTTTTAAAGGCCATGCACCGCATAGGGCACGTTCCACGCACCCATTCAGATAACTTATTTGTAGAAAGAGTCATCGAGCCTGAAGCCTATGACCACCGAATTTTAGGCCGATTATTTACACGCTTCATCAAGTTTAATTTAATTAAAAAAGCCCGTACTTTAGATGCCATTGGCCGTGATTTGGGTTGTCAATCTAGCCTTGTCAGTTACACCACATGGACGCTAGAACGCTTAGTGCGCTGGTCCGATCAACCCGAGCAAAAACAAGCCGATTACCTCAGCCGTTATCTCATGCTGGCTGCCAGCAGTGGCGTACTAGAAAAGGTTTATTGGGGCCCTTTAATTGATCATCGAGATGGTTTGATTGATGACCGAAACATCTCACCCGATATATTTAAAACCCGTGAACACTGGGCTGCCCATGCGCTTGAATATCCAACCGTCGATCTCGTTAGCCATTATGCAACTTTTCACGGCGAACTTAAATATTTAAGGCCTCGCCCAGCCTTTTTTGCACTAAAGTATTTAAACGCACAGCTACACGGCGCAAGCTGTTTGCAAGCCATCAGCGCAGATAACGGCATCAGCCATTTTATTTTTGAACGCGCCTCACAAGAAATTCATGTGTGTTGGTGCCGAGATGGCGGCGCGATTGGCGTCAATGAAATTTACTCAAACCTAAGCGGTGCGCCTGAGTTTTATGATGTATGTGGTCAACGACTAAACCAGCCGCCTGCAAGCTTCAATGAAAGCCCCACCTTTTTAATCTTCGACGCTGGTTCTGGCGCTGGCACTGCAACACGCCCAACGCCTGATGCTTTAGCGCACTTACCCAGCTTAAAACAACGTAACATTCATGTTACCCCCAAAGAAAACTGGCAACACACGCCTTATGAGAATGCGGATTGGCGCGGCATGGTCGCCTTTAAACAGGACGTTGAATTTGATCACGCTATTAAAGCCATGCTGCCTGAATCACTGCTAAAAAGTGAGGTCGGCAAAGTGATGCGCGACACACGCAATAAAATCTGGACGACCCAAACAGATACGCACGGTACGGTTGCCATCAAATTAAACCGTATTAATCGGCGAAAGAAAATTGGTTATCTGTTTCGAGACAGCAAAGGCCGAAGACACTGGAATAACGCTAGCGCGATGCTGCGCATGGGCGTAAACACGCCTCAGCCTTTAGCTTTTTTTGATCGCCATCAAGCCAGTGGCACTTCAGAGAGTTATTATGTCTGCGCTTATTTAGACCAGCCCTTTTCTGCGCGCGATGTTTTTACTAGCCTGAATAAGGGTGAGGCTGATTTCCAAAGTTTGGCGCATGATGATTTACTTAAAGTTATCGCAGAATTCATCTGCCATATGCATAATAGTGGCGTGCTACACCGAGACCTTTCACCCGGGAACTTGCTGCTACAAAACAAATCAGGCAACGTCACCGCCTCTGCGATCGATATCGGCCGCGCACGCACGGAACTAACTCTGAGCACGCGTCAACGTTTAATCGACTTAATGCGCATTTGTTATATTCTTTCATGGCCGAACCGAGAAAAGCTCATTCAATATTATAACCAACGCTTAGGCCGCCCTGTAGCGCACTGGTGGCGTCTGCCCGTGCATTATTATGTTTTTAAAATTGAATCTAAAAAATGGCTGCGCAGCCATATTAAGCACCGAACTCATTAAACTTTACACCCCATAACGCATGAACATATTTTCTTCAGCAACGCTCTGGACACCGATCAAAAAACTTTTGTTAGTGTACCTAGGTTTTGTCACAGTCTTCTTTCTAGGGCGCGCAACCTTATTTGCGCTTTATTTTGAACGCATCGTACAA
>JAZGFQ010000297.1:0-2938 GCA_036479635.1 Arenicellales bacterium | reverse complement strand
GCGCATCTTAAAAGTGGGCGAAGGTGCGGTTGAGAGTGTGGTCATGATTGGCAATAAAGATCGATTGCGGATGGTCTTGAACCTAAACAGAGCGAGCCAGTTTAGAGCTGAGAAAATCAGCCATGGATATCGATTAAATATTCTAGGGGCGAGCGCGCTGAAAGTTGCGCAGCCAATGGCGAAAAAACCTTCCGAGCCGATGATTGAAAAGCCAGCAGGTTTGGCCACGATTAAAAATATTGATTTCCGCCGTAGCCCTGATGGTAAAGGCCGCGTGATTGTGAACTTAAACAATCCGAATACTGTGGTGGATTTTAAGCAGCAATCAGGTGAATTGATTGCGGATTTCATCAATGCAAATATTGATGCAAAAGATGAGCGTCGTATTGATGTGATTGATTTTGCCACACCAGTGAATACAGTCGATATTTTCAGGCATAAGAATAATGTGCGTATGGTGGTGGCACCGAGCGGGCAATATAAGCATACTGTGACGCAAAATAATCAGCAATTTATCATTGAAGTAGCGCGCTTAACTCAGCAAGAATTAACCGCGCTTAAAGAAGATGATTCAGGTTATTCGGGCGAAACTTTATCTTTAAATTTTCAAAGGATTCCTGTGCGTGCAGCGTTACAAGTGATCGCTGATTTTACGGGATTTAATATCATCACATCTGATTCAGTCAACGGTGATTTATCTTTACGTTTAAATGATGTGCCTTGGGACCAAGCGTTAGATCTTATTCTACAAAGTAAGGATTTAAGTATGCGCCAGAAAGGTAATGTGATTCGCATTGCGCCAACAGATGAATTATTAGATCAAGAACGTCGTGAGTTTACGGCACAAAAAGAAGTAGTTGAATTAGAGCCGTTGGTCACTGAGTTGATCCGCATTAACTATGCTAAGGCTGAAGATATTTCAAAATTATTAAAATCTGTTAAAGCTGTGGACACGGGTATTAAACAGTCTCCTTTTGGTTCAGTGTCGCTGACAGAAATCAAAACCGAAGAAAATTCGTTATTATCAGCGCGCGGCAGCGTGACGGTGGATTCACGCACCAATACTATATTAGTTCAAGATACGCCCAGCCATATTCGTTCAGTACGTGAGCTCATTAGTAAATTAGATGTGCCTGTGAGGCAGATTCAGATTGAAACGCGCATTGTTGAAGCAACGGATGATTTTAGCCGTAGTTTAGGTGCGCGTTTAGGTTTTACCCGTGTGACGGATGGTGCACGTTTGCCGGGCACCTCGGATGGCAATACCTTAGGCACGGTGTTTGGTTCGGGTTCAGTTGAAGCGACGAACTCTATTCGAGACGATAACGTCATTTTGTACCCAGATTCATTAAGCGTGAATTTGGGCGCAGATGGTTTGGCAGGTGCGACGGCATCACGGTATGCCTATCAAATTGCTAAGGTGGGCGCAGGTTTTTTGCATTTGTTAGATCTTGAGATTTCTGCTTTACAGGCTGAAGGCAAGGGCAAAATTATCGCTAATCCAAAAATCACCACGACTGATAAACATGAAGCACGCATCGAGCAAGGCCAAGAGCGGGTGTTTGCAACGAGCTCTTTAGTCGGTGGCGGCACCATTACTAAGAAAGCAGTATTAAGCCTAACCGTTACACCGCAAATCACCCCAGATGATCAAATTATTTTAGATGTGCGGGTTACCAACGATTCTTTCGCAGGGGATAACACTTTAAATACTAAGCAAATTGAAACTCAAACTTTATTGAGTAATGGCGAGACGATTGTTATTGGCGGCATTTATCAGCAAGATCAAGGCGATTCAATCATTAAAACACCTTTCTTAGGCGATATTCCATTTTTAGGAAACTTGTTTAAAAAGCGCACGCGTCGAGATAATCGTACAGAATTATTAGTGTTCTTGACCCCAAGAATTATAGAACCTGATTTCTAGTTTTTTCGTTCTTGGGCGCGTTCAGCCGCCTTTGATTTGTTCAGGGCGTCCGATGGGCGCTTGTGTTAAATTCTAGTCTGTTTCATACACCTTGGTTAAATTGCGTTAAAGTGACGTCACCCACTAATATTTATCTGATCGGCCTAATGGGCGTCGGAAAATCGACTATCGGTAAAAAATTAGCACATCGACTAGGGGTGGCATTTATCGATTGCGATCAAGAGTTAGAGCGACGCAATGGCGTGACGGTCAACACCATTTTCGAGATTGAAGGTGAATCAGGGTTTCGTGAGCGTGAAACTAGGTTGTTAACAGAGTTATCTGAAAAACAAATCGGCGTGATAGCCACGGGCGGCGGGGTGGTGACTCAGGCAGATAATCGCTTATTATTAAAAAATCAAGCAAAGGTGATTTATCTTAATGCCTCTGTTGAATTGCTTTGGTCGCGCTTAAGGTTCTGTAAAAACCGTCCTTTATTGAAAACCGATAACCCTAAGCAAAAATTAAGTGAATTGCTGGCGGTGCGTGATCCGCTTTATCAAGAAGTAGCCAGTCATGTGCTTTCAGTTGGGCGCGGCTCTGCCCTTAGTACGGTGAAGCAAATAGAAAAGTTGTTGGCGTCGTAGTCTTAATAAATGGCCGGCGCCTTGCGCTGAAACGAAGCACTGACTTTAAGCGTAGCCCCTAGATTTAAAATAACCTCGTTAATAAATGAAAACACTGAATATCGACCTTGGACATCGCAGCTATCCAATTCATATTGGCCAAGGTATCTTGTCGCAGCCTGAATTACTGAAGCCGCATATTCATGGCAAGCAAGTCTTTATTATCAGTAATGAGATCGTCGCGCCGCTGTATTTAGCGCAATTACTAGAAACGCTAGGTGATGACTACACAATCGTCACGCATATCTTGCCTGATGGTGAGCAGACTAAAAGCTTAAAGCATGCAGAAGATGTATTTACACGCATGCTGGAGACACCGATTGATAGAACCGCTACGGTCATTGCA
>JAZGFQ010000296.1:0-8362 GCA_036479635.1 Arenicellales bacterium | reverse complement strand
CACTTTCTTACTCACCTTTTTAGCAACACGTTTAGTTGATTTAACCGCAGGGCGACGAGAAGGGCGCTTTGCCTTGGTGTCAGCTTTCTTTTTAGCCGTGACCTTAGTTTTGGCCTTAGCCTTAGCCTTGCTCGCAGGAGCTTTCGCTTTGACTTTAGGCTTAGGCGCTGTTTTGACGTTCACCTTTGCGCTTGTTTCTACGGGTGCATCAACCTTAGCGCCAGTATTCGTCTCAGCATCAGCCTGAGCCTTGGTTTTTACGTTTGTAGACGCATCCGCAGTTGATGTATTGGTTTTTGCGCTCGGCGTAGCATCTAATAACGCCGTTTTGTTTGTCGTAGATTTTTCTGTATTGAATTTGTTATCAACAGCTGAGGCCGCTTGATTATCAGAATCATCTGCACATTCATCATCTGCACATAAAGCCGTCGCCCAAGAATCACAGCCCATCGGAATCACTATCAGCGTGAGCAAAGTGGCAATAGATACGCCGAAGAATAAGGAAACCGCCATGCCTTGAAAGATAGGGTCAGATAGAATCACCATTGAGCCACCCATTAACGCCAATGCGGTGATAATAATAGGGCGCATACGCGCTTGCCCAGCTAATGCCAGTGCTTCACGTGGTTCCATGCCTTCTCGTATGGCCTCTTGAGCGAAATCCACCAGCAGTATCGAGTTCCGCACAATAATGCCCGCCAGCGCAATAAAACCGATCATTGAGGTGGCAGTGAATTCTGCGCCCCAGACCCAATGGCCGAGCATAATGCCGATCATGGTCAAAGGAATAGGGCTGATGATGATTAACGGCACGCGAAAATTGCCAAACTCCCAGACCACTAAAATATAGATTAATAAAATCGCAGCACCGAAAGCAGCACCCATGTCACGGAAAGTGATGAACGTGACGCGCCACTCACCATCCCAACGAAAGCCAGAGACTTTATCGGTTTCAGGGGCTGAGAACATGCGCCCAGATAAAGTTTGACCGTCTGGTGTCACATAATCTTCTAGTAAATCATCGACTTCAAACATGCCGTAAATAGGTGCGGCGAGCTCGCCTACGGATTCACCGACGACATATTCAACCGCACGTAAATCTTTGTGATAAACAATCGGGTCGTTTAAAACTTGCTTAAACTCGCCCAATTCAAACAACGGTACCATGGTGCCATTGGCAGAAGGAATCGGCAGGTTGGTGATGTTCCCCGTTAATGCGCGCTCTGAATGCGGTGCTTGCAGCACGATTTTAATCGGCTCAGTTGAATGAGGTTCTTTAATATCGCCTACGATAAAGCCGCCCATGGCCAGTGCAATGCTTTGGTTGATGCTCTCAACCGTGATGCCTTTTTGCATGGCTTTATCTATATCAACCTGGAACTCAGTGATGTAATGCGGTGCTTCAATATAGTTATCGACATCGCCCACATATTGCGCCTCTTCAAACTTTAAGGTGATTTCTTTCGCCACTTCTCGGCGAATTTCAGCCGTCGGACCATAAACTTCAGCCACCATCGTTTGTAAAACAGGCGGGCCAGGCGGCATTTCAGCCACGGTGATTTTAGCGCCTAGTTGCTTGGCTAAAGGCGTTAAGATAGCGCGCGCATTGGTGGCGATATCATGCGCGTTACGCTCCCGCTGGTCTTTTCCTTGCAGCATGATCTGAATATCTGCTTGCCAAGGTTGTTGGCGCAAGTAGTAATGACGAACCAAACCATTGAAATTATACGGTGAAGCCGTGCCCACATAAGATTGTAGATTCACAATTTCAGGGATTTGCTTGCGCACTGCATCAACTAAGGTTTGCGTGACGCTGGCCGTTTTGGTAAGAGACGTGCCAGCAGGCATGTTTACCACCACGTTAAATTCAGATTTATTATCATACGGCATCATCTTGACAGTGACCGCATGGGTTGAGAATAAGACGATGGATAATACCCATACCACCAGAATTCCGATTAGCGTTGCCCAACCGATGAGTTTGTTTTCCATTAACAAGTAGATCATCTTGCGATAAAAAGACCCAACTTTTTCTTGAAAGCGCTCTTCTTTTTCTTCCGCTTCATGCAGGGTTTTCATTGAAGGGCGTAGTTTGTAGGTTAACCACGGTGTAAAAGCGAAGGCAGCGAATAAGGAATAGATGATCGCGACTGAGCCTAAGGCAGGGATCGGCATCATGTATGGCCCCATCATGTCGCCTACCATTGCCATAGGTAACAGGGCTGCAATGACGGTAAAAGTGGCGATGATTGTTGGGTTGCCGACTTCACGCACGGCATCGACTGCAACATCAATCGAGGTATTGCCCGCCATGAGCCAGCGTCGATAAATATTTTCGACCACCACAATGGCGTCATCGACCAGTATGCCGATGGAGAAAATCAGCGCGAATAAGCTGACGCGGTCAATGGTAAAGCCCGTCATCCATGCGGCGAATACCGTGATTAAAATAACGATTGGAATGATGATAAGCGTGACGATAGCAGGGCGCATGCCTAAAAATAGCCATACTAATGCGGTTACCACTAACGTTGCGACGACGAGTTTTTTCAGTAAGCCATTTACTTTTTGCTCAGCTGATTCACCGTAGTTCCGTGTGATTTCGACATGGACGTTATCGGGAATTAAATAGCCTTGAAGATCAGTGACGCGGTCTAAAATAGTTTGAGCCACTGAAATACCATTACTGCCCTTGATTTTAGAAAAAGCAACGGTCACTGCAGGGAAACCTTCCGAGGCTGCGCTGCCGTTATAAGATAAGCCAGTGTAGTGTTGCACAATATTACGGGTTTCAGACGGGCCTGCCTGTACCTCGGCAATATCGGCTAAAAAGATCGGCCCACCATTGGCCACGCCCACCACTAATTTAGACACATCGGTGGCATTGCTTAAAAAGCTACCTGAATAGACTTTAAAGCTGTTATCGCCGAGTTCATAGTTGCCTGCTTCAATTTCGCTGTTCGCTGAGCGAATCGCTTGTGCAACTTGGCCAATGCTGAGGCCGTAATTGGCAAGTTTAGGAATACTCACTTCCACGCGCACTTGTTCCTCGCGGCCGCCCACCACAAAGCCTGGACCAGTATCAGGGATCTCTTTCACACTTTGCAATAAATCAGAGGCCAGTTTACGCAAGATAGAATCATCTACCTCTTCTGACCACAGCGTGACCGTCACCGCAGGCACGTCATCAATCGCTTTAGGCTTAACTAACGGCATGCTTGCGCCAGAAGGCACAATATCTTTATTCGATTCTATTTTGTCATAGAGCTTTACCAATGAAGGCTCCATTACTTCGCCGATATCAAACTGAACCGTGACCATTGCTTGGCCGCGGCGTGAAGCGGAATAAACGTGATCAACGCCATCAATTTCACTCATGATGCGCTCTAGCGGGGCGGCGATTTGCTTAGCTGTTTGCTCAGCAGAGGCGCCTGGATAACCCACAAAAATATCGATAATCGGCACTGATATTTGTGGGTCTTCTTGGCGTGGCGTTAGTAATAAACCAATCAAGCCCAAGGCCAAGGAGACGATTAATAAAATCGGCGAAAGGGGCGAACTGATAAAGGCGCGGGCAGTGCGGCCTGCGATGCCTAAATCTTTTTGCTCGTCCACGGTATCGTGTTGAGACGGGTTTGAATTAGAGTGGCTCATCTGTGTTACCTGTTAGTATTTTTATGGTGAAGGTCAGGAATGTGAAGGTAATTACACAGTGTCGAATGAATCAGGGTTAGGCATCAAAGGCGGGGGGCTGGCATTCATGCCTTGATTGGGCGTTGAGATGGTTTGAATCATCATCCCCGAGCGAATGTGCGTGTCTGGTGTAGTGATGACACGGTCGCCTTCGGTAATGCCCGATAAAACCGCCACGCGATCCGCTGCATTAGAACCCGTGCGCACCATGCGTAATGAGGCTTGGCCGTTGCTGTTGATCACATAGATAGACGCTTGGCTACCGCGCCATACAATCGCAGAACTGGGTACCGAGATTGAAGAAAGTTTGTTGCGCGTGTTATCAGGTACGCCAACCGTGACATACATACCTGGCGTAGCTTGAGTGCCTTGTGGTAACGCAAGTTTGATGCGAATAGTGTTGCGCTGTACGTCAGCCGAGGGAAAAATGCGTATGATTTCAGCATCGACCGGGTCAGACCCACTGTTTAAATTAACGGCAAGGGTCATGCCTGTTTTCAGACCATTCATTAAGCGCGTAGGAATATCTACTTGTACTAATAAAACAGACGTGTCGCCAATTCGTACCAAGGCTTGGCCTGGTTGTACGGCATCGCCTAGTTCAACCATTTTCTCTAAGATTAAGGCATCTTCAGGGGCAATGGCTTGCTTGTCGCGAAACATGGTATTGATTTGTTCGATATTAGATTCTGCTTCCATCACCATACTTTTGGCGCTCTCAACGCCTGCACGGCTGGCAGAAATGCTGGCATAACGATCGTAATCAGAATTTCCCATGCCCATTGCGTCTCCCATGTTATTGGTGACGAATTTATCAAACATAGAAGGAATGCCCATGCCGCCACCCGAGCTATGACCATCAGAGATGATGTTTTGGTCTAGTTGTATATAGGCATTGTTTAGCTGTGAGCGTGCGCGTTGTAAACCCGCCATGGCAGCACGCTTTTGAGCAACCAAACTGCTTTCATCTAGATCAACGATGATATCGCCCGAGCGCAATGCCGTACCTTCTTCGCCGATGATATAGACCACACGGCCTGGCGCTTGGGCGCGAATGGTCATTTCTGTTTTAGGAATAATGTTGCCGCCTAAAGCCACCATTGCAGAGCTTTGCGCACTTTGTGCAATTTCAACACGATAGGGGTGATCACTGGTGCGTGCTTGTGCTTGATGCGCTTGCTTAACCAGCGCCGTGGCTTGTTGCGCTTGGTCGCTTTTCTCGCGTTGTACTTCTTCTTCAGATTGGCTACAAGCGGCGCTGAATAAGATGGATGTGATTAAAGCTAGTTTGATAGCCCCAGTTTTAAATGAGTAAGGTGCGATTGAAAGCGCCAAAGAAAGGGAGGGGGATCTGCTAGTTTTAAACATGGTGACTGCCAGTTAAGTGTTTTATTTATATTTTATTGTGGCCTAAAAGCGACATTAAAGTGAGTTTAGGCAAAATTTTCAAAGTAAAAATTAACAAAGGTTAATGCATTTAGCATTAAAACAAATAGTTATGCGTTCTTCTTAAGATCGCTTTGAAAATAATTATATTAGAAAAGTATAATATGATAAATATCCCGCATGGGTAAGTATCGAATTATTTGTTCTCGATGTCTATTATAAGCATAAATATTCAACCTACAATAGGGGGCTACATGATAATATTAAGGTAGATTCTATAGTATATTTTATACGCTCATTGAATGTGAGTATGCGAAAAATAATCAATGAAAACAGTTGCTTAAGGGTTGGCTGGTGTAAGGTTTTTATCTAAAAAAAACTTTAAACTATTTATTTATATCAATATAAAACAAGAAGATAAGAACACTTATTCATGCATCATATTAATAAGCTTTTGTTAGCCTAGATGAAGCTTAAAAAAATTAGCGTTTCAGGGTTTAAATCCTTCGTCGATCAAACCGATGTCAGCTTTAACACGCAGATATCAGGCGTGGTTGGCCCCAATGGTTGTGGCAAATCTAACGTGATTGATGCCGTGCGTTGGGTGATGGGGGAATCCTCAGCGAAGATGATGCGCGGTGAGTCGATGTCAGATGTCATCTTCAATGGCTCGGCTTCGCGCAAGCCTGTTGGTCGAGCATCGGTTGAATTATTGTTCGATAATAGCCTTGGCCGCTTAAAAGGGTTTTATCAGCAATACGCTGAGGTTTCCATTAAGCGCGTGCTGGGCCGTGATGGTAAATCGGAATATCGTATTAACGATAAACGCGTACGACGTAAAGATGTCTTAGATTTATTCAGAGGCACGGGGCTGGGGCCGAGGTCTTATTCCATCATAGAGCAGGGCATGGTCAGCCGTATTGTTGAATCTAAGCCTGAGGAATTACGCGCCTATGTTGAAGAAGCGGCAGGCATTTCTAAATATAAAGACAAACGCCGCGAAACCGAAACTCGCATTCGCCAAACGCGCGAGAACGTGGAACGTAGCGAAGACATTCGCGGTGAAATGCTGGGTCAATTACGCCGTTTGAAGCGTCAGGCGCAATCGGCTGAGCGGTATAAAAACTTGCAAACCAAGCGCCGTGCAGAGGCGGGCGTGTTATTTCGCTTGCGTTTTAATGCCTATACTCAACAAATTGAGGCTGAGCAACACGCTTTAGACCAATCGAGCAATCAGCTAGAAAAAACCATTGCTGAGCAACGCGCACATGAAGCGGCCATCGAAAAGCAGCGCAGTGAGCAGGGCGAAGCACAAGATAACATCAGCGAGATTCAAGGCACGTTTTATCAAACGGGTGCGGATATCTCTAAGCTTGAGCAGCAAATAGAGCATATTAAAGTCACGGAAAGTCAGGATGCGAAAGCCTTGCTTGAAGTGAATGATGCCTTGGCCGAAATAAGTGTGCAAAGCGAGACAGATGAAACCGTGATGCAAGATTTTCGCACGCAGCTTGCCGCGTTAATGCCTGATATCGATACAGAGGAAGGGCAATTAGTGCAATCACAAGCGGCATATGCCAAAGCGCGTGAAGCTTTTAATGAATGGCAAAGCCAGTTCACTCAGCATCGCCAACAGCAGCAAAGCCAAAGCAATCAAAAGCAGTTACAGTTGTCTATTATTGACCAAATCAACCGCCAACAACACCGTGCTCAAGATCGCCAGCAACAATTAGAAAATGAGCAGGCACGCCTGCAAGCTGAACTAAACGTTTCAGGCTTGACCACTTTAACAGATCGCCTTAAAGCCGAGCAAGCCGCTTTTGATGAACTGCAGGTAAACTCGCAACGCGCACAAGACGCTTTACGCACGGGCACAGAGCAAGCGCTTACGTTGAGCAATAATTTAAGCAGCGAACGGGCTTTATTAGACAGCACCGCCGCGCGCATTGAATCTTTACAAGAGTTTCAAGCCGCCGCGCTTAGCCATCAGCATAAAGATTATCAGCAGTGGTTACTATCCTCTAAGCTATCAGATAATGAACGTCTCGCGGGCTTAGTTAAAATCACCAAAGGTTGGGAGCGCGCGGCAGATCGGATTTTAGCGCCGTATTTAAATGGTTTGATCGACGCCAAAGCTCACCACGGTTTATGGCAAGATACCGCAGAACATGCGGTAACCTTAATTTCTTTAGATCAGCAAAAGCCCGTAAGCAGAGCCTTCGCATTAACACCTTTATCTCAATACATTGATGCACAAAAATTAGATGTTCAAGCGTTAGTAGCGGGGGTGTATGTTGCAGAGGATGCGAACCAAGCACAGCAACACCGCTTAGATTTACAAAATGGCGAGCGAATTGTTACCCGAGAGGGCACGGTTTATGGCATGAACTGGGTGAGCCACGGCGGCTTGGCTGCGGCGAATACAGGTTATTTAGTGCGCGAAGAAGAATTACATAGCTTGCAAGCGCGCCAGTTGGAGAGCCAAGCTGCCATTGATACACTAGACGCTCAGTTAAGCAACACTCAGGCGGAACAAGCGCTAGCCTCACAAGCGGCTGCAAGTTTACAATCTGAGCGCGAGCAAGCACGGCAAGGCATGGCAGAGTCGCAACGCGAGATTGCGCAGTTGAACACCGCGCAGGAATATACACAAAGCCGCGTGATGGCCATTACTCAAGAATTGAACGATATCAAAGGCCATGGCACTGAAGAGCAAGCGCGTTTAGATGAGGCGGCACACACCTTAGAGACGGTAGAAGAGACCTTAAAAACGGTTGAGCTGGATCAAATAGAATTTGTTAAGCAAGAACGGTTCGTCAAAGAAGCCATTGAACAAACGAACTTAGTGTATCGAGAGCAGCAATCGGCTTTACAATTAAAAAAGCTCGATCAAACCCGTTTTGAAACCTCGATAAGCTCGTTGCAAAGTGGTTTAGAACGTATGGCGCAGCAAGTTGCCCAGCATAAGGCGCGTAAGCAGAGTTTATTAGATAAAAGCGATGGCAGTGCGGCGCCTTTAGAAGGCTTGAGTGAGGCTTTAAATGAAAAGTTAGTTGCGCACAAAACCATAGAAGCGAGTTTATTAGCCGCGCGCGATGAAATGACAGGGTTTGATAACGCCTTGCGTACGCAGCAAAGCGCTTTGGCAAAATGTGTTGAGCAGGTCGGCGTGGCGCGCACGACACAAGAAGATGCCCGCATGGCCTTGCAAGCACGGCAAGTTCGTCAGCAAAGTTTAGGCGAAGAGGCGGCGCGTGAGGGCTATGATTTAACCTCGCTTGAA